>CALETL010000210.1 GCA_937920485.1 uncultured Phycisphaerae bacterium | reverse complement strand
GGCGTAACGGATACTCCGTCGGATATGTTCGGCAAGACCATGAGCATCCCCGACGAATTGATGGAAAACTATTTTACACTGTTGACCAACATTCCGGCAGATGAAATCGCAGTGCTATGCGACGCTTCCAAAACACATCCGAAAGAAGCAAAAGTTAAACTCGGCAAGATCATCGTCGATCAGTTTTATGATGCCGATGCAGCCGACGCCGCCGCGGCGGAGTTTGAAAAGGTCTTCGCCCAGAACCAACTGCCGGATGATATGCCGGAAGTGGAAATAACCGCCGAGCCGATCATGGCCAGTAAACTGCTGACCCATTGCAATCTGGTTGCTTCCGGCGGAGAGGCCAAACGCATGTGTAAACAAGGCGGCGTTAAAGTCAACGATGAAAAAATCGCTGGCCCATCGCAGGAGATTACACCTTCTGACGGTATGGTCGTACAGGTCGGAAAACGTAAATTCGCAAAACTGAAAGTGAGCTAAATAAATGAAGCTTCCTGAAATCAAAGAAGTAGATAAATATACAGGGTTGTATGTGGTTGATTTTGGTGATCATTGCGGCGTGGGTTTTACCGCTGAAGAAGTCGCCGAATTGCTTGAGAATAAACAATTCGCCGAGGTGCAGATCTACAAAATCCATCGCGCCAATCCGGATGGCACAATGGAACTGAAAGGTGTTAACAAGGATACCTTTCAGCTTGAAGCAGGTATGGTCTTTTACGCCGCTGATGAAACAACAGCGAAAAACGATCACCAACGGCTGTTGGCGTGGGCCGATGAGCAACTCCCTCCGGCCCGATGCAAGGTGCATCTGGCCAATACCGGCGAATCGTTTGTCACAGCGTTGATCTATCCGGCGGAATATGACGATGCGTTCAGCCGCTGGCTTCTGGACGGCAGCTACCAAACCGCTGGACAGGTCGAAGGCGGTACCGGTGCGGTGCAGCGCTATTACGATGTAGCCGAAGAAATTCTTGAACGAAAAAATCTCTGGCCGGATTCGGCAATAGAGCATTTGCAGGGCCAAGCATTAGTTAACGCGACAAAGCGGGTAATCGTGCGATGAAACAAAAAGATGTTACAAAACAAAAACGGCTGGGTTTAAGAGCCGGACTACTGTTAACCCTGTTCAGCAAAAAATCGCGGCCGCATTCGACAGCCGAGCTCTACCAAAAAGACTTTCATCCCAACACACAAAAAATGGGACTACGGTTCACCGAGCGTATTCGAAATGTCTTTCGCCATCGCTGGCTAAAATCCGATCGCTCAAAGAATCCGTCCACATAATCCCTTCTCAGGGACACGGCAGATCTTCTATGCCTCCCTCTTTCTTCCCGCCGCAGACAAGTACCGCATACTTTTTTTCGCTCCAGGCAGACTCAAACCGCTTGTGTGAAAGCCGCACAAACCCGCGAACCGGATCCATAACCAAGATATCCTCAGCGTCCATGCCAAAGACAACTATATAATGGTTCAGCCGCGGCCCGATGGACCACACCATTGTCTGAGAAAGCAAGTTGTAAACGGGAACATCATAAGCAAAATAACGCAGTTGCGGAAGCGACACCGCACAGATAAGCGGCCGGCCCTTGGACAACTGCTCCCGCAGTTGCGTCAACGGATCATCCGCCATCGAAAGCATATAGGCATCCAATCCGTTGCAGATCGAAATCGCTTTCAGTTCAAGAAGTGTGTACCCCCGCTTCGGCGCTTTAGGATATGCGGCCAGTATCTGTGATTCGGTAACATCCACCCCCCAGTAATCGGCAACCGAAGCCAGGCACGCAGCCCCGCATGAATTCTTTTCGGTTTGCCTGACGGCCTTGATGCCGCAGTAATCATACGCCCCGTATCGCTCCTCAAAAGCCGGATCGGCTGTGTCCTGCAGCGCCGAACTGCAGCCGCTCAAAACGCACAACAAAGCCGCCGCAGCGCACGTCATTACAATATGTCGCGTCATCCCACCGGGCAATCTCGGTCCTCGATGAAACTCATAAGTTTACAACAACAAGCCCAACAACAACCAGCAGGACGATTAGCGCGATATGGACATCATCGCCGGCCTCGATAGCGGCCACCTCAGATGCCGAGTCCGCTTCCATAACAGCCATGGCTTCGGCTTCTTCTTGAGAGAATTGCTGCGATTGAATCTGACCGGCGTAAGCCGAGGCGATCAAAGGGGAGCAAAAGACTGAAACAACCAGGATCAATGTAATAGTGCGTAGCATCATATCTCCTTATCTAATTTAATTGGACCGTCATCTTCGAGTAACTACAGAAACAACAAATAAGAAATCACCCGGAAAAACAAACACGAAATCATGTCTACAGGACAAGATTCGTCCTTATTCCATGTCAATCTTATTGAGTGATTATTATACATTTATTCATCCAAAATGTCAACTGTCACGAAAAATAAAAATTGTCTGAATAAAGCAACGCTTTGCATCAAAATCCGGGACTTTATTTTAATTCTGCCTCAAACCTCAATTCGAATTCCAGCGTATAGATAAGAGAACCTATAATAATAATTGGAGGGCAAAGACAATGACTGTTTTAGAATACCTCAGAGCTGAACACTGCAGCTACAAGGTCACCGAACACAAGCCGGTATACACCGCCGAGCAGTTGGCCTCGGTTGAACATGTCCCACCCCGCAAAGTCGCAAAACCGGTCATCATCCGCGCGGACGGACGTTATTATCTCTGTGTGTTGCCGGCGGACAGGCGGATTGACATCTACGCGGTCCAGAAGCATCTAAAGGGCAAAAATGTCCGGCTGGCAAGCGAACACGAGATGGAATATCTTTTCGGCGACAGCGAACTTGGGGCCGAGCCGCCCTTCGGCAATCTGTACGACCTGCCGACACTGATGGACAAAACACTGGCTAAAGATGCCGAGATCGTCTTTCAGGCCGGCAATCATGAGCAGGCCGTCTGGATCAGCATGGAAGAGTATAAAAAGCTGACCAACCCGCATATTTTCGCGTTCAGCTATCCGACCGGACTGGAAGAGATCGAGTCCATGCCGTTCGACCCGTTCTTCTACGACCCCTACGGCATATAAAAACGCCATGGCGCACGTGTCCCGGCGTAGCTCATAAAGCGAAGAGGGAAGACATGCGAACCAGTGGCGACGAAAACACCGGCTCTGCACCAAAACCGTAACAACAACGGCGGCATCTCCAAGTGCTGTTGTTTAGGTATTTTTGCTAACGTATTCAATTCCCAAAGGGTAATAGTTTTAATTTCAGTCGTTTTGCGGCAATCCTATGACCACTTGACAAGCGTGGGCGGTTTTTAT
>CALETL010000209.1 GCA_937920485.1 uncultured Phycisphaerae bacterium | reverse complement strand
TTCCTTCTGGACGGTTACATACATGCCATCGGCGGTGACCGGGCCGGAAATCAGATTGGCCATGACGCTGGAACCGACATTATACGGCAGATTCGCCACCAGCAGAAATCGCCCGCCGAACTCGTCCTGAGCGTCCCGGATAGCGTCAAGAATTTCCTGATGAATAGTGTTTTTATTTTCAAGGACATCCATGTTGAATTGTGTAACATTATCGAATTTTTCGAGCTGGGTCTGCGCGATATTGAACAGGGTGGTATCGTATTCGACGGTGAAAACGTGACCGCACAGTTCGGCGATGGCCTGTGTGAACGAGCCGGTACCGGTTCCCACTTCGAGCACGATATCCTGCTCGTTGATATGCGCCGTCTCGACCAGCAGCCGCATCAGATTCAGGTCGATCAGGAAGTTCTGTCCCAATCGATGCTTTGGCTGGGTTCCTGCTCCGGCCAACAGCCGCTGAATTTCCTGCTTTGTTTGCATAACAACAGCTCGCAGTTTTAATTTGTAGTTTGTGGTTTCTTTGTATTTTGCTTTGTTTTTGCCATTTGCACCGCCACACGAATTGCTTCTTTCATGGCGTTGGCATTGGCAACACCTTTGCCGGCGATGTCAAAGGCGGTTCCGTGCCCCGGCGAGGTACGGATGATCGGCAAGCCGATGGTTACATTAACCGCTTTATCAAACGCCAGCATTTTGATTGGGATCAACCCCTGATCATGGTACATCGCGACGAGGCCGTCATACTGTCCTTGTGCTGCGTGATAGAAGAGTGTATCCGCCGGAAACGGCCCGCAGCAGTCAATGCCCGCCTCCTGTGCCAGTAAAATAGCCGGGCTGATGATCCGCTGTTCTTCATCGCCGAACTGACCGTCTTCACCGGCGTGTGGGTTCAGACCTGCTACGGCGATATGCGGATTTTCAATTCCGAAATAATTTTTGAGTGCATCGTTCAAAAGATCGATCGGTTCAAACACGCATCCGATGGTGAATTTATGACGAATCTCAAAGAGTGGCTCATGGATAGTTGCCAATGCGAGTTTAAGCGGACCGGCTACAAACATCATGACCTTTCGCGGTGATTTGCATAAATCCGCCAGCATTTCAGTGTGTCCCGGCCACGGACTTTCGGCCTGGTTCCAGCTTGTTTTGCTGATGGGGGCTGTAACGACCGCATCGATCAGACCGTCTTTAGCTGCTTCGGTGGCGTCCTGACAAAACCGCATCGATACCTGTCCGCAAATGCGAGTCGGGCAGTGCAGCCATGCGGGAACAGAATATTCATCATAATCGGCTACGACGACCTGCCGCGGATAATCCCGGCTGAGTTTTTCATGCGGATGACGGAGCCAGAAAGGATCCATTTCGATTAGATCAGCAGCATATTCAAGTTGTTCATCCAGACCGAAGATGATAAATTTGGCTAATCGACGTATCATCGGGTCAGACAGTGCTTTGACGACAATTTCAGGGCCAATGCCGCCGGGGTCGCCCATGGTTATGCCGATGACAATCTCATTGCCGATCAGATTGTGCCGGGAGCCGTCCATCCTTAAAACCCGTGTTCTCTTAACTGCTCAAGTGTCAGGCCCTTGGAGAACGGGGCAATGGCGTCCAGTTGTCGCTGGATGATCTTAACGAGGATATCTGTTTCGATGTTGACGGTATCGCCTGCTTTGGCTTGGCGCCAGGCGGTTTCGGCCAGTGTTATCGGGATCAGCACAACTTCGAATCCGGTTTTATCCAGTTTTGAAACTGTTAAGCTAATGCCGTCAATTGCGACTGATCCCTTGGGCACCATCTGCTTCAATAAATCTTCAGAAGCTTCGAACCTGAACTCAGCAAAGTTCGCCTGTTTTCGAATTGCCGCAATCTTTGCGGTTCCGTCCACATGGCCCTGAACGATATGGCCGCCAAACCGGCCTTGTGCGCTCATAGCTCGTTCGAGATTGACTTTTGAGCCGTTTTTCAAGGCGGACAGGTTACTGCGGCGGATGGTTTCAGTGCTGACATCAAAAACCGCACACGCTCCTTCCAGTCGGCACACCGTTAGACAAACGCCGTTAATGGCGATACTGTCGCCCAATCCCGTCCCCTCGGCAAGTTTGCCGATATCGACAGAGATCTGCATCTGGTCGCCTTTGGGCGTCAGTTGCCGGATGGTTCCTGTGGTTTCAATGATTCCGGTAAACATAAACCTGCTCGAAACATTAGTGTTTACAAATACTTAGGGCCATACTACGCCGAGGTCTCATAAAAGTCAAATATGTTTTTTGGGCTGTATTGGCCCTTTTAGGTTCCTCAAAAGTATGAAAATGTGTAAGAATTTCTTTTCGTAGCTCGCTATCAATGGTAAGATAATGCTGGTGTAATCATTTATAGAATATGGGAGTATAAAAGGGGAAACCATGAAACGGACTAATTTATCTATAAAACACAGTTGGTTGTATTTAGGCGGGGCTTTCTTGGTATTTTCGGCTGCGGTTTGGGCTGTGGAACCTCGACAGCGGGGCCGTGAGAACGGCCGTCCCGAGGTCCAAACGCGTAAGGAAAAGATGAAGCAGGAAGCCCGGGAGTTTGCTTCAAAAATTGACCCGGCTTTGCGGGATTTATTAAAGCCTGTCCAGAAAAATCAGCAGCCCTCGGAAGACCTCATTCAGAAAGCTAAATCCGTTCTGGAGGACACCAAGCGTCATTTCTCTGTTTTTGATGATAAACCAAAGGCGCAATTTATGCTGCTTCAGTCGTGGACCGCTTTTTATCAGGATGATCTTACACAGGCGATGGGTTGGTCCAGGCGTGCCTGTAAAACAAACGAAGCCAGCCAGGATGCATGGGTTAGCCAGGCAGTATTCAGTATGCTTCAGGGTAAGCGGCCTGCGCTTCCTCGCATAGAAGAACCGAAGCCGCGACCGGAACTGCCAAAGCGAACGCCAACTCCCAGACCCCGACAGAATAATGATGCAGTTCGCTACGAAAGGAAAGCCAAACCTTATAGCGAAAAGGGAATATTGGAGTTCGATCTGCTGGGCCTCAAGAGCAGGGTATTTCGTGAACAGTTTGATCGTACAGAATTGCTGGCTGTCTCCGGGGAAAAAATCGAATATAAACTCGGAACAGATACATTGTGTCTGCTGTTTTGGCAGGATGATCCAACAGCGCCCGTCGATACTGATGATCCCGAGCAGCGACCCCAAAAAGAAACGCCGGAAACAATGCAGAAGATGGCTTTCGAGGATTCATACAGACCTCGGGGCACCAGACCTCAGAACACCGACATCAAAAGTCAGCGAAGCTATTTCGAACTGTTAATGGATGCCTGCGGGGATCATCCGGAAATCAAGTTCGCTCAGATCAATACCATTCAGCCAAAGCAGTTGGATACATTTTTAGCCGATTTGCCTGATTACAGTGAAGTGTCAATTCCGACGGTTATCGCCGCGGCTCCCGATTCGAATGCCCAACGATTTGTTGGTTGGGATGCAAAGAAGCCATTCATGGCGGTCATTGATAAAGAAGGCACGGTCAGATATGCCGGACCGGCGGCTGATTTCGTCCCGGCGTTTATTTTGGCCGAACTGACGGGCATTGAGATTGATTTGGAAAAGCAGAACCAATCAACCAAGGCCAGAAATACAGCACCCCCGATGTTTACGAGAAGACAACCACTCGCGGATCCAAACAAGCCGGCCTCAAAAAAACCGGTCGCTGAACCGAATTCCCCTGCAAAATCAACACCATCGAAGAAGCCACCGGCGGAGCCCGCAGAATCTCCGACATTAACGCTTGAAGATCAGATTCGA
>CALETL010000208.1 GCA_937920485.1 uncultured Phycisphaerae bacterium | reverse complement strand
AACAGGGTTTCGGTCGCAGGGTTGGCGTAGTAATCCCACAGACGGTTAAAATGTCGGCTAGAGTGGGGCCATTGCTGTTCGACGAGCCACTGAATAAATCCCGCGTCCAGCAATGTGTCCTTGAAAATGCTTAGCTCGTATGTCATGGTTCATCCTTTCGGTTTTTATTTGCGGGCGAGACGCCCGCGTTCCCAATTTCCATTTTTTCCAAAGGCCTTTTGCCCCCCGCAAGGGCCTACCGTACATTGGGATGAACCTGCGCATTTTGTTCGAAAAAAGGTGTTCTGGAGAAACTTATCTTGTTTTAAGTTGTTGTTTAGAAGGGAGTAAAAAAATATTGAGAAAAATCAAAATAGCAAGATAGTGCAAGCAGCATTTGTTCCAAATGGCGAAATGGCGACTGCCAGGAACATAAGAACTCAAGAATGCAAAAAATACAAGATGTTTGATGGCTTGAATTTAATCATTGACAAAGACGATAGATTATATTACTATGGTTGTTGTCAGTCTAAGATGAGGGTGGAAAGATAACTTCACCTTATCTATAACTCAGCCGCAAGGTTCTCCTCCCCTTGCGGCTTTTTCTTGTGAACCTACCCACAACGAAGGACGATATACCTACAGAGGATATCTAAAAAGCTCATTATTCGTCCACTATTTGGAGTTGTAAGATGCAGTCACTTTATGAATTAGAAGAAATTGACAACAACGGTGTCAGCCGAAATACGAAAAAATGCCCCTTTTGTGCCGAGATAATCCAATACGAGGCCATTAAGTGCCGCTGGTGCAATGAGTTCCTAAACGGCCAAGGGCCGATAACATCGGCCGCAACTTCGCCACCTTCAAAAAAACTGTATCAATCCACCGGTGCCCTGATTCTGGCGCTGGCAACCGTGGGCCCGCTGGCCCTGCCGCTGGTTTGGACGAATCCCCGATACAACCGATTCGTCAAGATCGCGCTAACCGTCGGCGTCTTGGCCGTGACTGTCGGATTATGTGTGGCTGTTTATCGTGTAGGCACCAATGCCCTGAATCAGATCAAAAGCTTGGGACTTTGACAGGCACGCCTTTATTTCTTGCAATATACTTCCTACCGGGTATAATACCTCCTGTACGAATGAATATGACTCTAACAGGAGGACGCACAATTATGGTAGAGTTTCACACATTTGAGGATGTGCTGGATTTTGCGATCCTGCAGGAAAAAGCCGCGCAGCAATTTTATACCAAACTATCCGATGAAGTGCAGGATTCCGATGTGCGCTTGTTTTATAAAGCACTCATTCAGGAAGAAAACCTGCATGAGACGAAACTTCGCAAACTCAAGCGTTTTGAGTATGAACTGATCGAGCCAAACATTGACACCCTCAGAGAAAGCGGCTATCTGGACGCGATGCCCATCTCGCCGGAAGTAACTTTTGCCGAGGCCGTTCGATATGCAGTCAAGAAGGAAAAATCCGCGCGGATGCTGTATCGCACACTTGGGCAGATGTGTGAGCGTAAAGAGCTGGCTGATTTGTTTAACGAGCTGGCTGAACAAGAAGAGTCTCACGCCGATTACTTTCAAGCCGAATACGCCGACATGCTTTCAAAATTTGAGCATTAGAACCATTGTCAGCAATTTTTTTTAGAGTTTGGCTTACACCTATTGCAACTTTAGCCAAAGTTGCTTGTATCTTCAAATACATGATAAACCTTTCTAATTGAATAAGTTATAGAAGTATCCGGCCGCTGGTTTTCAGTTTCTGTTTTTGAGTTGATTCGCCTAATTTTATATATACTAAATAGGGAAATTACCTATTTTTGATGGAATTTTACCTGTCCTCCCATGGGCGATATTACCGACATAATAATATAGGACGCAAGATACTTCATGCTGACTATGTGAAGCTTTAGTGCCCAGCTTCGGACACCTTTGTTTTCAGGCTGTGAGAGCTGAAAGGATTGTTCGTGTTAAGTATTAAATGGGATGACACATATTGCAACGGGATACCGCTACTTGATACACAGAACAAAAATTTCGTAGAGATGCTCAATCTACTATTTGAGTACCAAGATACCAACCCAGACACATCGCTGCTTTACCAGAAATTCCGAGAAGTTGAGACGTATGCTCGCGAGCACTTCAGGAGGGAGGAATTGTTTTTGGAACAATTTTATCCGGACGAATTGGCCGATCACCGAAGTCAGCATTCGTTGTTTCTTGATAACCTGAAGTGCTTTTCTTGCACTGTCGTCAGCGACGGACCCGATGCAGTAAATGATTTGAGCTGCTATATACGGGACTGGGCTGTTATTCATATCGGTTTCATGGACAAAAGCATTACATCGTGCATTAAAATCCCCACCCCCACTATTTAATGCAAATCTGTTAAGACAAACAAGACGTTATCGACTAATCTATTTGACTTTGAAAAACAACCCGAACGGTTTGCAAATAAGCCAGTAACGGGAAATTAATAACCGTTGACAAGCGGTACAAAAGTTTTACCATGCCTCCTGTGACAGACAATTCTAAGACAGTCGAGGTTCGCCAATATGGTGACAGCAGTCCATCTGTGATTCTGCTGCACGGCGGGCCGGCGGCGCCGGGATATATGAAACCGGTAGCGCTGGAACTGGCAGAGCAGTTTCGCCTGCTGGAGCCGTTTCAGCGAGGCAGCAGCAGCGAGCCGCTAACGGTCGCGCAGCATGTACAGGATTTGCAGGATGTGATCGTTAAATACTGCGACAGTGAAAAGCCATTATTGGTCGGTCATTCGTGGGGGGCGATGCTGGCGCTTGCCTTCGCCGCTGAGCATCCCGATACAGCGAAGGCCATCGTTTTAGTTGGCTGCGGTACGTTCGACGCTGCATCACGCGAACAGATGGAAGCCGTTCGAAAAAAACGCATGGATGCCGAATTCTGCAAACGCATGGAACAGTTGCCTCAAAAATATTCAAGCCCGGACGTGCGGCTGGCTGTGATGGGCAGACTATACCAGCAACTTGATTCGGTCGATCTGATTGAGGTCAAAAACCATCTTAACCAATGTGATGCCAAAGCGCATCAGCAAACATGGACCGACATGCTGCGATTACAGAATGAAGGTGTCTATCCCAAAGCGTTCACATCTATCGATTGTCCGGTGCTGATGCTGCATGGCAACGATGATCCGCATCCCGGTGAAATGATCCGTGACAATCTAAAGCCATTTCTACCGCAACTTGAATATCATGCCTGGACAAATTGCGGACACTATCCATGGCTGGAGAAAGCGGCTCGCATAGAGTTTTACACAAAACTAACCGATTGGCTGCTGCAAAATAAGTAACGTTGAGTTTGTTTATGGCATTCGAGAAAAAAGAGATAAAAGTTGATCTGATCTACAATGTTACTTTTCTGTAACCTGTGTTTTTTGATGGAAAAGCGGGCTTTGTCCTATAAAATCACCTTTTTACTTGACTTTTCCACTCTTTTTATTTAAACTGTTTCATGTCTTTTTTGTCTGGGGAATTATATTATAAATTCACGGTGAGAGGGTAAATTCAATGTGCAGAAAAAAACAAATTATTCGATTGCGGAGTTGCGTCGTTTTTTTCGCAATGATTTTCACTTTCTGTATTAATGTTCATGCAGCAATCCCTGAAGCAAACGATATAGAGGTTGCTGTTGCAGATCCAAATGGGGCTGTAATCGAATTGATTGCAACCGACGACGGCTTGCCCGTTCCACCCGGAGAACTCAGCTATATCATTACTTCGCTGCCGGAGCACGGTTGGTTATTTGATCCCGGCGACGAGCTGGAAATCATCGAAAGTGAAATTCCCTATACCCTGCAAAACGATGCCAATTCTGTTGTTTATGAACCGTGTCCGTATTATTTCGACGGCACGGACTTATTTACCTACAAAGTAAATGACGGCGGCTCCGATCCTAACGGCGGCGATTCCAATATCGCCGACGTGAATGTGGTTATGAATATGCAGACTGAAACCATTTATGGGGATGGAACTACCGATAGTCTTGTTCCGTTTTTTACCCAAAAATACAAAGTACGCTCCCAGGCAATATACCGTGCCAGCGATTTGAATAATAAAGCAATGACTATATCAAGTTTAGCTCTCAATATTCATAATCTTCCCGGGATCGAAATCCAAAACTGGAAAATTCGAATGAAACACACGACCGATCCCAATTTCCCATCTTTACAACCCCATTTCGACAATCAGGATTTGACCGTTGTTTACTCGGGCAGCGTCGTCATTGATGATCCTAGTAAAATCGTTGATGGTTGGTATGATTTTCCATTTCAGAGAAACTTTGTTTATGATGGCGTAAGCAACCTGCTGATCGATTTTAGCTTTGATAATACGAGCGTACATATAACATACGGACAAGTCTATAACTTTACAACGGACGAATACCAGCTCATTTCCTACTGGTCGAATACAGGCGATCCGCTTCTATGGGAAAATGCATATAATCCTACAGATAAAATCCTGTTCAACCTTAAACTAAACGCTTTTGAAGGTGACCGGCTTTACGCCGACTTTAACTACAACTGTTCGGTAGGCATGGAAGATCTGCTGACGATGATCGATACGTGGCTGGCCCAATCAGGTGATGCAAACTTTAACAGCGACTGTGATATAATTGTCAACAGTAGAGTGGATCTGG
>CALETL010000207.1 GCA_937920485.1 uncultured Phycisphaerae bacterium | reverse complement strand
TCAGGGCATTTTCGACGATCTCGGTGGTCAACACGCCGGAACCCTTGACCTGTGCATAGTCACGAACGCGCTTGAGCAGGCGATTGGCAACCCGAGGTGTGCCGCGGCTGCGCCCTGCCACCATTTCCAGCGTACCATCATCGCTTTTCAGTTCCAACAAACTCGCCGAGCGTTTGAGAATATCGGTCAGTTCATCGACATTGTAAAATTCCAGATGATGCAGCATTCCAAAGCGGCCGCGTAAGGGAGCGCTCAACAGCCCGGCTCGTGTGGTCGCGCCGATGAGCGTGAACCGCTTGAGCGGAAAGTTGATCGTCTTGGCGTGCATGCCGCTGTCGACGGTAAAATCGACTTTAAAGTCCTCCATCGCCGGATAGATGAACTCTTCGACGGGAGCGCTGAGCCGGTGGATCTCGTCGATAAACAGGACGTCGCCGGTATTGATATTGCTCAAGAGACCCATGAGGTCGCCCTGCTTGGTAATGGCCGGGCCAGAGGTGACACGGATGGCCGAGCCCATCTCATTGGCGATAACATGAGCCAGTGTCGTCTTGCCAAGTCCCGGCGGGCCGTAAAAGAGCAGGTGGTCCAGCGGTTCACTGCGCTGGCAGGCGGCCTGTATCGCAATGGACAGCTTTTCTTTGACGTTGGACTGGCCGACGCATTCGGACAGCGACCGCGGCCGCAGTGCGTTGTTGAACTGCTCTTCGGCTTGGCCTTTTGAATCTGAACTAAGTACTCTATCTATTGCCATATATCTAATTCTTAATTACCTACGCTTCGATCCCCTGTTTAACACGGTACACCAACGGCACCAAATCTTCGGCGGTTTGGATATCCGGGTGTTTTTGGCAGGTTAGTTCGATCAGACCCATTGCCTCATTGCGTTTTTCACCCCAGGCAATCAGAATCTCCAGCGCCTCGGTCTGGAACGTACCGAATTCAACGTGCGGGGCGGATGATGGTGAAGAGCCAAACGCAAACTCGGTAAGCTTGCCCCTGAGTTCAGCGACGATTAACTGGGCCATTCGCTTGCCAACCGCGGGAAGCGTGGTCAGGATTTTTTCGTCGCCGGCTTCGATAGCATCGGCAATGCGCGCGATCGGCATGGTCAGGGATTTGAGGCCCTTTTTGATGCCCATGCCCTTGACGGACGTATAGCGGGCAAAGAAATCCTTTTCGCCCTGCGTGAGAAAGCCGACCATGCGGGGGATGAGATTGCCGCCGCCGGGGGTGCCTTCGTAATACTCCATTGTGCAGAGGATGATGTCGGTGCCGATCTTGCCGGACAGTTCACTGACGGCGTAGCCGGGAAGCATGACCTCGTAACAGACGGAGCCGACCTGAACAAGGCCCTTGTCCTGTTCCAGTGAAACGAGTTTTCCTTCGATCTGCGCTATCATGCTTTTACTTTAGACAGGATTAACGGGATTTACAAGATTTTAATATTACTTTCATTCGCACAGCAGAGTGCAATCGCAATCGCATCAGCCACGTCCGCTGGTTCGGGCGGTTCGGACAGCCTCAATACCGACTGAATCGACAACTGCATCTGCCGTTTGCTGGCTCTGCCGTTTCCGGTCAGCGACTTTTTAATCCGGGTCGCGGCGAAATCTTTGACGCTCGCCCCGCTTTCGGCGGCCTTTTGCAAAATCACGCCGCGGGCATGGCCCATCAAAATCGCCGTCCGCGGATGCTTGTAATGAGCATACAACTGTTCGACGGCCACGGCATCCGGCTTGTGCGTTTTCAAGACCTGCTCGATATCGCCCGCGATCTGACACAACCGCTCGGCTAATTCCGCTTTGCCATCGGTTCGGAACACACCGGCTTCGATCAGTTTGGTATCCAGCAGCTTGGTCTGGATGACCGCATAGCCGCACATCTGTAAACCGGGATCGATGCCGAGTATTTTCATCCATCACTCCGCCTTCTTGATTCGGTATTCATGGCCGGGCATATCCTCGATGGTAAAGCCCATGGCAGTGACCTTATCACGAATTTGGTCGGCGGTTGCCCAATCTTTGGATAGCTTGGCCTGTTTGCGTTGTTCGGCCAATTCGGTGATCTCGGCGGGAATCTGTTCGTCGGTTTCCTGGAGAACACCGAGTACGGAATCTATTTTTTCGATCGCTTCGACAATCGCGGCGGCTTCCGCGGCAGTAACATCTGTCAGCTTGTTTGCATCTTTGACCAGCTCAAACACTGCAGCTAATGCTTTGGATATATTCAGGTCATCGCTTAATGCCTCATCGAAGCCGTTGATTCCTTTTTCGATAAAAGCCGTTACCTCATCCCGAATCGTCATCGCCGGATTGGTTTTCGCTTTTTCTTTAACGGTAAAGACGCACTGGCTTATCTTGTCGATCGCTTGTTCGGCGGCTTTGAGGCCGTCGAAGGTGAAGTTGTAGTTCTGGCGATAGTGCGAGGAGATCAGGGCGTAGCGAATGGCGTTTTTCTTAAAGCCCTTTTCAACGAGTTCCTGAATCGTGTAAAGATTGCCCTTAGACTTGGACATTTTTTCGCCATCGAACATCAGAAACCGTCCGTGCATCCAGTACTTGACCCATTTTTTACCGGAAGCGCCTTCAGACTGAGCAATCTCGCACTCATGGTGGGGGAAGATGTTGTCCTCGCCGCCGGTGTGAAAATCGAACTGCTCGCCGAGGTATTTTACGCTCATGGCTGAGCACTCGATGTGCCAGCCCGGAAACCCGCGTCCCCACGGGCTGTCCCATTGCTGAATATGCTTGGGGTCATGCTTCCAGAGAGCGAAATCCTGCGGACTTCTCTTTTCATCGTTGACCTCAATCCTCGCTCCGGCATTGAGATCGTCCAGTGTGTTGCCGGATAGTTTACCGTAGTCGGCGAAAGTCGTGACATCGTAATAGACATTGCTGCCAACCACATAAGCGTGACCCTTGTCGATCAACGTTTGAACCATCTCGATCATTTCATTGATATGTTCGGTGGCTCTTGGATAGCTGTCAGCGGGCTTGATATTCAGCATCTCGCTTGCGGTATTGAACGAGTCGATGTAATACGCCGCGATTTCCAGCGGATCCTTTTTTTCTTTGCGAGCCACTTCTTCGAGTTTGTCGGCGCCTTCATCCGCATCATCAAGCAGGTGTCCTACATCGGTAATGTTCATGATGTGGTTGACAGTATAGCCCTTAAACTCCAGGAAACGTTTCAGCAAGTCAGCCATTAAAAATGAACGAAAGTTGCCAATATGCGGATGCGAATAAACGGTCGGGCCGCAACTGTACAGCTTGACCTTACCCGGTTCCACCGGCTCAAATGGTTCGATTTTTTTTGAAAATGTATTATAAAATCTAATCTCACTCATGTTCTCGTCTCTCTGGTATTAACCATGAAGGACTTGAAGAACATGAAGTAAAAATAATTATTAATCTTCATGACCTTCATGCTCTTCATGGTAAAACACTACAATGTTCGTTTTATGCGTCTTTGCATCAGGACCGCGGCGGTTGCGGCAATCGCGCGGCCATCACCGACGGCGTCAAGGCCCTCGTTTGTTTTGGCCTTGATGTTTACATTTGAAAAATCGATTTCCAACAGACCGGCGACTTCACGTTTGATCTGCCCTTTATAGGGTTCCAGTTTCGGCAGTTGAGCATGAATGATCACGTCGAGGTTGACCACTTCCCAGTCATACTGCTTGTAGTACTCTCGAACCTCATAGAGCAAATCACTGCTGCTTGCATCTTTCCACTGCGGATCGGTATCGGGAAACAGCGATCCGATATCCCCCAGTCCGGCGGCGCCGAGAACCGCATCAATCACGGCGTGCAGTAGCACATCACCGTCACTGTGACCCAAAAGCCCCAGCTCAAACGGCACCTGTATACCGCCCAGCAACAAGGGTCTGTCTGACACCAGCTTGTGGATATCCGTGCCAATACCCGTTCGATACTCGTACTGCAATCCGTCATTCACCTTAAAGAACTCCCTTTGTGCTGGGGATGTCAGTGCCGATCACTTTGGCCGCCATGCCGATCGCCTGGCCCAAGGCTTTAAAGATCGCCTCGGCGATGTGATGACTGTTCGTTCCGTACGGCACTTCAGTATGAAGATTGAACTTTCCTACGGTTGAGAAACTCCGCAGGAATTCTTCAACACACTCGATGTCAAACTCACCAATTTTCTCGCTGGGAAAGTCCGCGTGATACACAAGAAATGGGCGACCCGACAGATCTACGGTCACCACTGCTTTGGCATCTTCCATGGGGACGGTGCTGTTGCCGTAACGGGCAATGCCTTTTTTGTCTGCAACAGCAGCACAAAGTGCTTCGCCCAGACATATCCCGATGTCCTCAATCGTATGGTGAGCGTCGATCTCAAGATCGCCGGTGGCCTTAATGATCATATTAATTTTGCTGTGTTTGCTCAGATGCGTCAGCATGTGGTCGAAAAAACCCACGCCGGTATCGATCTCATAACACCCCTCTCCGTCCAGATTCAGCTCGACGATAATATCGGTTTCGTTTGTTTTACGTTCGATTTTTGACTTTCGTTCTGCCATGTCCAATTCCTTAACCAACAATTTCTTTTAGTGCGTCCAGCAACAGATCATTCTGCTGCGGCGTACCAATCGTGATTCGTAATTTATCTTCCAGACCCGGTAACGCGAAATATCGCACATAAATATTCCGCTGAACCAGTGCATCAAAAACATCTTTCGCATTTTGCGTGACACAGCGTGTCAGAATGAAATTCGTCTGGCTGTCACCTACTTCAAATCCCATTGTCCTTAGCTGTTCGGTCAAACGTGTACGCTCATTGACAATCTTTTGAACATTTTCTTTCAGGTAGGCCTGATCCCGGATCGCGGCAGCGGCGGCAGCAATTGAAACTGTATCGACATTGTATGAATCCTTAACCTTCATCAGGCCGTCGATCAGCATTTTCTGCGCGATGCCGAATCCAAAACGAATCCCGGCCAGCGAATAGCCCTTGCTCATGGAACGAAGGACAATGACATTGTTGTAATCGTTGGTCAGGCGAATCGCATTGTCATCCGCAAAATCAACGTAAGCCTCATCAATCAGCAGCACTCCGGTAAGTTTCGCCGCAAGTGCAGCCAGTGCGTCAACGGAAATAAAATCACATGTTGGGGCATTCGGATTGCAGATGACCGTCAACGGCGCATCGATCCTGGCCAGTTTGTCCAGTGAACCCTTTGGGTCCCGTTTGACCTCTATCCTCTCGCATCCCTGAAGATTCGCAAGGACCGGATACAGCGAATAGGTCGGCTGGGCATAGGCGACCGGACGGCCCGCATCGCAAAACGCCCGAAAACAGATGGTCAATAAATCGTCGCCGCCATTGGTGCAGAGTATGTTTTCCGGCCGTATTCCAAGCACATCCGCGGCGGCGTTTCGGAAGCTGTCGCCGGCGGCTTCGGGGTACTTGCGCAGCTTTTCGGGGGGGAGATTGCGTATCGCCTCAACCACCCGGGATGAAGGCGGATAGGGATTCTCATTGGTGTTCAGTTTGACCACATCGGCCTGTTTCGGCTGAAAACCGGGGGTATAGCCCGCCATTTGCTCAATTGTGTCACGAAAATATGCCATCATCATACCTGAAAATATTTTGCACAATTATACTCGTGAAATAGCGATGAAAAAAGAAGATTCTGAAAAACTACGGCCCTATTTACCACAGTAGTCGATAAGGCGGCCGATTTCGCTACGCAGATCCTTGCGGTGGACGATCATATCGATGAACCCGTGCTCCTGCAGGAATTCTGATGATTGAAAGCCCTCGGGCAGTTCGATCTTGATAGTTTGCTGAATCACACGCGGCCCGGCAAATCCGATCAGGGCCTTGGGTTCAGCAATGATCACATCGCCCAGCATGGCAAAGCTGGCCGCGACGCCGCCGGTGGTCGGGTCGGTCAGGACACAGATATACAAACCCCCCGCTTCGTCATAGCGTGCGAGAGCGGCGCTGGTTTTGGCCATTTGCTGCAGGGCAACCAGTCCTTCGTGCATTCGAGCGCCCCCGCTACAGCAGACTACGATAAACGGCAGTGATTCTTCTATCGCCCGATCCACGGCCCGGCAGAATTTCTCTCCGACAACCATTCCCATGGACCCGCCTAAAAAGTCAAAGTTCATCACCGCCAGCATCACGCCACGACCACGAATAAAGGCCTTACCCGCAAGCATCGCCTCATGGGCATTCATCCGGGCCGGATCGACTGTGATGCGATCCTTATAATTCTGCTCGCCCCATGTAAACTCGAGCGGATCACTGCTGGCCAGGTCCGCGGCGATTTCCTCAAATGAACCTTCATCGGTCAACTGCTGAATCCGTGTGGCACCGTCAATACGGAAATGGTGTTTGCATTCTGTGCAAACTCCAAGATTCTCATCAACCGTTTTTTTGTAAAGCATGTTTTTGCAGGAAGGACACGACAGCCACAGACCTTCCGGCATTTCTTTACGCGGTTTTAATGAATAACCGTTCCAGTTTGCTTTTTTCTTTTTACCCATTAGTACTGATACTCGGCTCATTTTTTATCATCTCAGGGCCGCCTGAAGCTGCGAGAGAGCTTCGTGGCGATTTTGTTTTCCGAAAATCGCATTGCCGGCAACAAAGGTGTCCGCTCCGTAATCACGCACGGTTGCAATTGTTCCGGAATCGATCCCGCCATCGACTTCAATCCGTATATCGGAGCCCACTATTTCGCGCAGTCGTCTGCACTTTTGAGCAGCTTTATCTATGAATGACTGGCCGCCAAATCCGGGACGGACCGTCATCACCAACACCATATCACATAATGAAGCGGCCTTTTCAATTGTTTCGACAGGGGTTTCCGGATTTAAGGTAACACCGACGGTAACTCCCTGATCGCGTAGTTCTTTGATGAAGTCGGTCGGATTTTCCACCGTTTCGATATGGAACGTAATATGATCAGAACCGGCTTTAATAAACTCCGGGGCATACTTTTTCGGATCGGTGATCATCAGGTGTGTATCCAAAACCGCATCCGTATATTTTCGAATCCATTTGACCACCGGAGGACCGAATGTAATATTGGGCACAAAATGGCCGTCCATGACGTCCAGATGCACGATCTGAATATCTTCAGCGGTCATCTGGGCAATCTCGGAGGCGAGATTTGCGAAATCCGCGCTCAAAATCGACGGCGCGATTTCCAGTGTACCTGCTTTTGGTAGACGTCTGGTTCCCATGATCCTTATCACAAAATAAAAAACGAGCACCCTGTTATCATAGCAGAGTACCCATCGTTATTCAATCAAATTACTTTTCATCCAGAATTGCCAGGCATTTGAATTTTTTGCCTTCGAGGAACTCTAAGCTGGCCCCGCCGCCGGTGGAGATGTGGCTGACCTTGTCTTCCAGTCCCATGTTCACAATGGCGCTGGCACTATCGCCTCCGCCAATAACGCTGCGAGCACCTTTGCCGGTTGCCTCAGCGACCGCAAGGGCCACGGCCTTGGTGCCGGCGGCAAAAGCTTCAAACTCGAACACACCCATCGGGCCGTTCCAGACGATGGTTTTGGCCCCGTTCAATTTTGCAGTGAACAGGTCGCACGTCTTCGGACCGATGTCAAGGCCTTCCCATCCGTCATCAATGTCGCCTTCGACAACTTTGTTTTCCGCATCAGCCTTGAACTCTGTAGCAACCACGGTATCAACCGGAAGAACAATTTCACAGCCAACCTCTTTGGCCTGCTCGATCAGAGCGACGGCCTTATCGACAAAATCGTCTTCACAAAGACTGTTACCAACCTGCTGGCCCTGTGCCTTGAAAAAGGTGTATGCCATCGCGCCGCCGATCAGGATCGTATCGACCTTGGATAACAGGTTCTCGATCACGGCGATTTTATCCGAAACTTTGGCTCCGCCGAGAATCGCAACAAATGGCTTTTCAGCATTTTCCACTGTTTCGCCAAGAAACTTCAGTTCCTTTTCGATCAGGTAACCACTGACTCGCGGCTTGCCTTCCATCATGGAAGGGACGGTGTACATCGACGCATTGTCACGGTGAGCCGTGCCGAATGCATCACAAATGTAGACATCTGCCATGTCAGCAATCTTCTTAGCGAACGCATCTTTGGCCTCGCGAAGCTGGGCGTCTTCCTTGGCGGCCTTGTCCTTAATGGTTTCGGCTTTATGGAAACGCAGGTTTTCCAGCAGCATGACATCGCCG
>CALETL010000206.1 GCA_937920485.1 uncultured Phycisphaerae bacterium | reverse complement strand
CTGGGCCTGGAGGCGGGTCAGTCTGCCGTTGGGGACATTTTCAATTGGTTTGTCAATAGCATCCAACCGGGCGGAGCCGATGCGGGCTCACATGTTTCATTGACCCAAAAAGCCGAAAAGCTGAAACCGGGCCAATCGGGTCTGATTGCGCTGGACTGGAATAACGGCAACCGAACCATTCTTGTGGATCAGCGATTGACGGGTTTACTGATTGGGCAAACGCTTCATACGAAGCCTGAGGAAATCTATCGGGCTCTAATCGAGGCGACTGCGTTTGGGGCCTTGACCATTATCAACCGCATTGAAGAATACGGGGTGAAGATCAACGAGGTTATCAATTGTGGTGGTATTGCTGAAAAAAGCCCGATGGTTATGCAAATCTATGCGGACATCCTTGGCAGGGAAATGAAAGTTTCACGGTCTGCACAGACCTGTGCGTTAGGTTCAGCCATCGCAGCAGCCGTGGTGGCAGGGAGCTCTAACGGTGGTTACGATGATTTCACCTCAGCGCAGGCATCTATGACCGGCATCAAAGAGGTCGTTTATGAGCCGATTTCGGAAAACAGGGAAATATATGCCAAATTATACAAACTTTATAAGCAGCTCCACGATGGATTCGGTGTGTCGGAAAATGCAATCGGCATGGCCAATATCATGAAAGAACTACTGGATATAAAACAACAAAATGGTATTTAAAAACTGATCTGAGATCAAAATGTAAAGCTGGGGGTTCCTTTTTGATGCAATATCCACGGAGCGGATAAAGTTCAACCGCCAAAGCGAAAATCCCACCACTAACCGGAGTGAACTGCCAAAGTCTACTGGGTTTATTTTAAAATAAACCGACAGCTATACCTAAGGAAACAATCGATAAAATAGTACAGGTCACTACAATTGCGGCGGTAAGCTGACCATCACCGCCAAGCTTATCGGCTAGAATATAGGAGGTTGCTGCGGTCGGACAAGCCAAGAAAATCATCACTAGACGCATATGTTCCTCATTCAGGCCAATCACATACCGTGCCATGAGGAATCCGATAATTGGACAGACACCCAGTTTAATAACAGAGGCCAGGACCGCCGGTAGCAGATAATGTGTAATCTTTTGATTGGCGATTGTTGCTCCAACACTAATCAGTGCTAATGGCAGAACCATTTGTGAAAAACCGGATAGGGTTCTTTCCATTATATCGGGCATTTGTTCCGTAAAATGGCCCACCAGCAGGCCCGCTGCAGAAGAAATCAACAGGGGATTAGTGATAATGGGGAGAAAAATTTTTCCAATAGCTTTACGGCTTATAGTGTGCTGGTGCATCAGAAATATAATTACGGCGGTACTGTTGTGTGTCAATACCATCAACGCCAGTACAAACACAGCGATTACTTGAACAGATTCAGCAATTTCGGCAGGGGCATCTGAGAAACTGTACATCAGAACGGGCAGGCCGATAAAAGCAAGATTGGCACGAAAAGAACCCTGGACAATTGCTGAAACGGATTCTTTAGGTATGGCGAAAATTTTTGTTGTTACATAGGCCGCGAGGATGCAGGACAGCAAGGCGGTTAGCAGGACAATATAGATCCGGCCGCAAACAGCAAGATTAAAAGATGATGTACTAATTTTGTAAAATAGCAGACATGGCAAGCCAACCCAGTAAACCAGAGAAGACAATTCTTTGACAGTGTGTTCAGAGAAAAAGTTCTTTTTGCGAAGAAGATATCCAAGCAAAATCATTACTATAACCGGACTGATAGTTGTTATTATATGCATTATCGACTCAATGCCTTGTTCAACTGGATTTCTTCAAGGATTTGTTTGCCGCCTTCAGCAAGGATCTGCTGTGTGATACTCTCGGCAGTTTCGGCGGCTTTGTCAATCGGACAGGAGGCGATTTTTCGGATGTGTTTTGTCGCCGCGAGGTTGCACAATATTGCATGGATATGAATCGTATCCTTGTCTAAGAATGAATACACGCCAAGAGGGATGCTGCATCCGCCATGTAGTCCAGCCAGAATTCGACGTTCTGTTTCTACGGCAATCCGGCTGTTTTTATGGTCAAGTTTTGAGACGAATTCGCAAAGTTCCGTGTTATCTTCGCGTGTTTGAACAGCCAATGCGCCTTGGCCGGGAGCCGGGATAAACTTTTCTGGCGACAGGATTAATGAGATGTTGTCCGACAGTCCAAGCCGATTCAGGCCGGCTTGAGCAATGATGATCACATTGACCTGTCCTTGTTGCACTTTACCGATACGTGTTTCAATGTTGCCCCGCAGCGGCTGACAGTTCAGGTCAGGGCGAATCAGTTTTAGTTGCGAAATCCGGCGAACACTTGAAGTGCCGACCGTCGCCCCCTTTGGCAGATCATGTATTGAGGCGAGTTTTTTGCTGGTCACAACGACATCACTGACCTGCTCACGCTGCGGAATTGCTGAAATCGTCAGCCCCTGTGTAATCGTTGTCGGCAGATCCTTTAAGCTGTGGACTGCGATATCGGCACGATTATCCAACAGGGCTTTTTCAACTTCGGAGGTGAAAAAACCGACTGAGCTGGCTTTATAGAGGAAATCCGACTTATCCCGGTCGCCTTTTGTAGATATTTCGACAAGTTCAACAGAACAATCAGGCGACAATGCAGACAACAGCTTTGCAACCTGGTTAGCCTGCGCCAAGGCCAGTTTACTTGCTCTTGTGGCTATTCTTATTATGTTCACAGCATTTGGCCTCTTTTTGTGGACGGTTTTAATCGCTATTGTAGAAAGTTTAATCGAAATTAAGTGGGATTCAATGCAAAAATGAATCTCTTGATTATTATCGCAATTTTATGCATAATTCAGGTATGGGAAAGTCCTTAAGCAATCTTGAACGGCAAATTTTGAGTGTGATTCAATATGGTATGCCGATGTCCTTGTCACCGTATCAGGATTTGGCCGGCAGGATAGGAATTCCCACTGAACAATTGATTGAAATACTGCAACAGTGGAAAGCCGAAGGCAGGATCCGGCGCCTCGGTGCGATTGTAAATCATTTCGAAATGGGACACGGAACCGGTGCCATGGTGGTTTGGAATGTTCCCGAAAAACGTATTGAAGGAGTCGGGACATTATTTACTTCATTTTCAAAGGTTTCTCATGCTTACCAGAGGCCTTCAAGGAAACAGTGGCCATATAATCTGTATACAATGGTTCATGCGACCAGCACGGAGGAATTGGCTGCGACGATCCAAGCCATGAGCGACCAGAGCGGGTTGACTGAATTTCGTGAATTAGAAACCCTCAAAGAACTTAAAAAAACGCATCCGGTGTACATAACGGAAGAATAACCCACAACAGGACTGACAATGTTTGATTTATTACCATTAGAAAGACATTTGTTTCTGGGAATACTGATTCTCTCTTTCGTCTCGTCTGTTCTGGGATATCTACAGATCACCAAAGGCGATTTGAGATTCAGGCGTTTCCTGCTTGCATTTGCTTCATTGCAGACCGCCTTGGGGGGCGTCCTGTTGATTTCCAGAGCCGTTGCCGTTAAGTCTCTTCCGATTACGGGTATTTTTGAATCCATGCTCTTTTTAATGATCTTCATCGGGCTGACTTTTTTATTCCTTTCTGCTTATATGCGGCAGGTATGGTTTCTGTCTGTGATGGCTTGGTCGCTTTTTGTGATCGTCCTGTTGTCGGCTGTCGTGGCCAAACC
>CALETL010000205.1 GCA_937920485.1 uncultured Phycisphaerae bacterium | reverse complement strand
GTAAATGTCACCGTGCTGTAATAAAGCCCTTCCGTAAATGTCAGATGGTCGGACTGATAGGCACCCTGCAAACCATATTGGAACGCGAAATGCGCCGCATTGGAACTGTAAAAAAGACTGCATAAAAATATAATAACCGCGCCTGCACCCAATACACGGATGGGCCGTTCACCGTAACCAAATAACAATCGCCCCAAAAAGAACTCCGGCAGCAACCGGACCCCCATCAACCACCGCATCGCTTTTTTACCAATGGACAACTTCTCATAACCGCTTCCCCGAAATCGATGCCAGAAATGCGCACACCGCTCACGGTAAAAACATTCTCCCGCATGTTGATAGTACCCCGCTTCCTGGCAAACCTGTTTGATAAATCGCCAGAAACTGGCATCATCACCAAAACGATTACGTGTAAATGTCACATTCTCATAAATAGGAACTGATTTGTGACGGGAATATACACCCGCAAAATCACACCGATTTTCAAACTTTACCTCAGAAAAATTGGCTCCCTTCCCAAAACAGGTGTTCACAAATCGTGTGTCACTCCCGAATCGGGCAGCATTGAATAATCCATATCCTTCAAACGTAACTGTCCGGAACATGGCCAGATCACGAAAATCAACATGTCGAAATGTGCAGACCCGACAGAACGTGCATCCGTCAAATCCCGCTGTTTTCTTGAACTGAGCACAACTGAATCGCGCCTGTCCAACGAAGACGGATGAATTAAAATGGACATCTTTTTCAAAAATAACGTTTAAACTTTCCGGCTGCTCCCAGGGACCGGAAAATATAACATCGTTTTCAAATGTGCAGGAATTAAAGTATATCGATTGTGGAAAAATAAGGGTTTTTGAAGTTTCGCTTACAATTTCCTGTAACTTTCCCGTATTAAAAGAATTTTCATCTGAAAAAAAAAGATTCAAATCCAGAGACCCCGTGATTCGGCAATGATCAAGGTGGATTGCTTCTCCGTCAGCCAGTGCCTGAAGAATATCTTCTGCGGAAATTTTCGTATTGGACTGCTTTAGCTCCACGGCATGCTCCTGTAAATGATTAATCCGGCTGACTTTGCAAAATAGTCAGGATTTCCTGTTTTTTAGGAAGTGACTCCTGCAGCCCAAAACGACTTCGCATCAATGATTCAGCGGCAATCGCAAACCGAACGGCTTGATCCGGCGGATCACCGGTACCAAAACATGCCGCTAATGCCCCGATAAACGCTGCATCGCATCCGGTTTGATCGACAACCTCAGAAGTGATTCCAGGCAGATGTCGGGGGCCTTTCCGGTCAATAACCAGAGCTCCTCGCCATCCCAAACTGATGACAACACAATGAGCTCCACGAGCAACTAATTCAGTACCAATGAATTTCAGGTCCCCCTCACCACCTGCCCCCAGTTCTGACGCACACATCATTCCCTTAAAACGCAAAACAAGAATATCCGTATTATAAAACTCCATCGGCCAATCAAGTGCATGAACGATCTTACGAGTTGCCTGGGGCAGCTTTGCACTGAAAATTGTTCGGGTTTTATGGATTTGGGCAGACCGAATCGCCGCAACCGATGCCTCTCGAGGAACCGTATCATCAATCAATATCACATCCGCCGAACCGATCTGCTGCTCTGCTGCAGCGTATTCGATCTCGTCGGCACTTAATACGCGATTTGCGCCAAGAGAACGACAACTGCGATTTTCCCCCTGATTATTAACAACAGTAACCATGATTCCTGTACTCATCGCCTGAGTGGGATAGACCAAGTCAGTCAGAACATTGTGCCGCTGCAGATTTTGACCGATTAAATCTCCAAAGCAGTCCTCTCCAACCCGTGCCAATAAATATGTATCGCATCCACAAAAGGCGATTTGAACGGCTTGATTAACGCCCCTGCCGGACGGAATGATGGTAAACCCGCTGCCCTCGGCTACTTTCCCGGGGACCGGGTGTTCTTCACATTTAATGGCCATGTCGACAAATGCAGGGCCAATGACTACAACTTTCGGAATCCGTTCAGCCATTTTCACTCCAAATCAAAATCCATTCCGAATTTTCCATTACTATACCGTATCCTGATTATTTTGGAAAGTATTTTTCAATATATGATCCATTTATATCCATAGGAGGATTTTTAAGCTTTTCCTGAGAATTATCGTTGCTTATAATACCATCAAAACGAACAATAGGGAATTAAACATGAAGCATTATCAAGTCCAGTTCAAGCCGGATGGTTTGGCCGCCAAAATCCATGAAGGCGCCACTCTGCTCGAAGCAGCAGGGCAGGTTGGGATTATCCTCTCAACTCCCTGTGGAAATGCGGGACGCTGCGGCAAATGTAAGGTTCGCTTGCTCCCCTCTGAAAAAGAGGTATTGGCCTGCCAATATATCGTAAAACAGGATTTAACTGTTTTGATCCCTAAATCGAGTCGGTTTTATCAAGAGCAAATCCTTGAACACGGAATAGAGCGCCAAGTTGATACAATGGCATCAATACGCAAGGTCTTTATTGAAAATCCAGGCCTGCAAATACAGGAGCTTTGCGCCTTCTTGTCTGAAAAAATTTCATCTGAAGTTATTGTTCAAGATGGCCTTCTTGAAGATCTATCAAAGCTGTCATTATATCAGGAAAATGGTGCTACCGCTGTCCTGAGGTGTCATCATGACAGCAAAGAATCTTCTAAACAACCCTGTTACATCCTCAAAGCTATTGAAGGCGGTGATACAACAGAAAAATTGTTCGGGTTGGCAATTGACATCGGAACGACATCCGTCGTTGCTCGTCTTGTTAATCTGAATTCAGGACAGGTTGTCTACACAGCTTCAACGGGTAACCAGCAAAGTCAATATGGTACTGATGTCATCAGCCGAATCAGTTACTGTGAAAATGAGGGCGGCCTTGAGAAACTGCATACTGCCATTATTACCTGTCTTAACGACCTCATCAAACAAATTTGCCTGCAAAGCAGCATTGAATACAACAATATCTACGAGATCGTTTTCGCGGGCAATACAACCATGAACCATCTGCTGCTTAAATATCCCGTTCGTCAACTTGGGCAATCTCCGTATGAAGCTTATTCTCTTGAGGCCTGTGACCGGACCCCCACTGATATGGGTCTTGGAATCAATCCTGCAGGAAACATTCATGTCCTCGCTAATATTGCCGGTTTTGTCGGATCGGACACTGTAGCAGCTTCTTTGGCATGTGGATTGGACATCACCACGGCCAATACACTTTTGGTGGATATTGGTACAAACGGAGAAATCGTATACGGAACCCAATCCAACCTGCTTGCTGCCAGCTGTGCTGCAGGCCCGGCCCTTGAGGGAGCAGGAATCGAATTTGGCAGTCGGGCACAGTCCGGGGCCATTGAGCGTGTACTGTTTGACGGTAAAGATATCGATGTCGATTTAATTGGAACCGACCAATCGCATACGATTTGCGGCAGCGGTCTGATCGATGCCATCGCAGTCATGCTGGATCTGGGAATCATTGACCCTACAGGACGCTTTTATGATACCAATGAATTGCCCCCCCTGCTGTCAGATAGCATACGAAAACGTCTGATCACTCATAGTGACGAACCGGCCTTTGTTCTTTCGGGCGATTATACAAATAAACAATGGGATAATGCTGTCTTTTTAACTCAAAAGGATATCCGGCAATTGCAGTTGGCTAAAGCAGCTATTCGGGCAGGAATCGAGTTACTGCTGAAAAAAGCAAATGCCGACAGGGACAGTATCCAGCAAATTCTGCTTGCCGGTGCGTTTGGAAATTATATTCAAAAAGAAAGTGCTGTGCGGATCGGACTTCTGCCACCCGTTCCTCTTGAAAAGATTC
>CALETL010000204.1 GCA_937920485.1 uncultured Phycisphaerae bacterium | reverse complement strand
CTGGATAACGCCTATAAATACACCAACACTAACAAAGAAATCCGACTGAATGTGTATGAACAAAACGGTTTTGTCTGCTTCGCCGTTACCGATAACGGCATCGGCTTAGGTGCGCGTGCTCAGAAGAAGATTTTCAATCGTTTTTACCAAGTGGACAGCCGCCTGAGCCGCCGGGCCGAAGGGTGCGGCCTTGGCTTGAGCATTGTCAAATTTATTGTCGATGCCCATAAGGGAACGATTGAACTTAAAAGTACACCTTGCGAAGGAAGCGTTTTTACTATAAAGTTACTGGTATCATAGTCCTTCAGAAAAAATCTCTTGATAAGGAGTGAGAAAATGCAAATGAATCGTTTTATTAAGAAAATATCAATCGCCTCTGTCCTTACTTGTCTGTTTATGGTCATTCCATTAAAAGCAAAGACGCTTGAGTTTTCACTATTTGACAGTTATGGGCGAAAGGTGACTTCGCAGGACTACAAAGGTGTGCCGGTCTTCCTTGAATTTGGTGCATGCTGGTGAGGTGGCTGTCAACAGGAAGCGCTCCGTGTCGGGGCGATTGCAAAGAAGTATAAGAAATCCGGACTGCTGGTAATTCGTGTTATCTCCGGTGACAACGAACTGCAAGCACTGGATTTCCAAAAACATTATCGAATGCCGGCTGTTTATTTGATGGATCCGGATCGGTCCTTTGAACGAAAATATAACAGAAACGGTTGGCCGTTTTTGATGTTGGCCGACGAGAAAGGAAAGATCGTTTATCAATGTAATAATCTGGCAGATAATGACAAAACATTAATGCGACATTTGCACGAAATTTCGAAAACACCACGAAAGCCGGAAATTCGACCGGTGGGTATCGTTCCTTATAGGCAATGCACATTGGAAAATAATGGAGAAATCGAGAAGACACTTCGCAATGAGCGGTTTACTTCCATTGCCTGCGGAGCCGATGAAGATATCTATGCGGTGTTCACTGCTGTTGAAGACGGCAACAGTAATATTTATTTACGGATTCAAAAAAGCGACGGACAATCGCAAACCATCCCGGTTGCCGCTACCAAGGCCGATGAATATGACGGAACAGTCATTACTGACACGCAAGGTAAAGCATGGGTATGCTGGACCAGCAACAACCTCGGAAGAAAATATAACATCTATTTGAGCGATCTGGTGGGTATTCAGAACAACGCTCCTGCTGTTTTGGTTTCACAATCAAAAGAGGATGCCATGCATGGTCGGATGGCTGTCGATGCATCAAATAACATCTGGATTACCTATTATAAATGGCAAAAGATTAAGAACATCTCGCGCGATAAGGAAGTCTATGTGCGAAAATACGCCAACGGCGTTGTTTCAAAAGAGATTCATATCAGTCCAGAAGATGTTTCTGAATATGAGGATCACACCGATCCGACGATTGCAATTTTGAATAACCAACCGATTGTATGCTGGAGTTGGGATTTTCACAAGCCAAAAGGATATACACAGGAGGCCGAAACCCCTACCATCTTTGCGAGAGCATTGAATCAGGACAGTACGCCGCAGAAAATCTTTCATGTCAGCGGAAAAAATATTGATATGACACCCGTTTTGGATGCATGCGGCGACTCGCTCTGGTGTGCATGGGATAGTTTAGGGCGAGGGAAGAAATCGCTATCTGTTCGGAAAATCACAGCAAACGCTCCATCAGGGGCTACAATCTCAATCGCGAAAGATGTCGTCAACACATGCAACCCTGACTTTTCATTTTATAATAATACTAAGGGAGCTCTGACATGGTCGCAAACTAAAGACGGCCAAAAGTGGTCTTTATGGAAAGCGGACTATGATATTGAAAAAAAGAAATGGGGCGATCCATCGAAAATTATAACAGAAGGAAATCCGCGTTTTGCCTCATGTGCTTATGATTCATTGGGTAATTTATGGTTGGCTTATTCTATTCAGACTGACAATGGTAGAGAGGTTATTGTAAAACAAAGTAACTGACATGGAAACAGTATTGATTATTGAAGATGACCCGGCGATGCTGCGGGGGCTTAAGGATAATTTTGCCTATGCCGGTTACACTGTGCTGACGGCAGAAGACGGTGAAAAGGGTCTGGATACGGCCTTAGAGGCAAAACCGGACCTGATTATTCTGGACATTATGCTGCCCAAGATTAACGGCTACGAAATCTGCCGTCTGCTGCGAAATGAAAAGCTTGAAATGCCCATCATTATGCTAACCGCCAAGGGCGAAGAATCCGACATTATATTAGGGCTGAATCTCGGAGCGGATGACTATGTCACCAAACCGTTCAGTATTAAAGAGTTACTGGCACGTGCGAATGCATTCCTGCGCCGCAGTCAACAGGCAGAAACACAATCTCACGCATTTGGTGATTTCACACTGGATATTGGAGCACGTGAACTGACCTGCAAAGGCAAGCCTGTTAAACTGTCTCCGAAGGAATTTAACATGCTTGAGTATTTTGTGAACCATCCCGGCCGGGCATTGACTCGCGACACCCTGCTGAATGCGGTGTGGGGTTATAACAATTTTGTCACCAGCCGCAGCGTGGACCGATGCGTTACGACTTTACGGAACAAAATCGAGCCAAATCCGCATGCCCCGATCTATATCCACACCATCCGTGAAATCGGCTATAAATTCGAGGCCGGTTGTTAATCATGGTTTGCCGCGGCGATGACGAGGGCGACGACCTTTTGAGCACCCGCCTGTTTGAGGGTTTTGGCACATTCTTCCAGCGTCGCTCCGCTGGTAGTGATATCGTCAATTAATGCAACCTTTTTCCCATCAAACGGATGACCCTTTCGGACCGCGAATGCCCCTTTGACATTTCTTCGCCGTTGCGGCGGTTTCAGATTCCACTGCTGTTCGGTGTTTCGGACCCGAACCAGATCCGTTGAAATCCGAAGCCACGGCAGTTTCATACCCTTGGCCAGCAGATGCGATTGATTGAAGCCCCGCCTCAGCCGCCGCCTCCAATGAAGCGGGACCGGCACCAAATAATCGAACGCCGCATGCATACCGCTTGCTAACACGGCATCTTGCATCATCTTTGAAAGAGATTTGGCCCATTCAGTGCGTTCGGCAAACTTCAGCGATAAGGCCATCGTTCGCAATGTCGATTCATACCGCCCCACTCGTATGACACCGTCGTATCGATACTGCTTATCCTGACAGTGGCCGCACTTTCCCTGAACGATCCCGTAGGGGCTGACATCTCGGCCGCAACGCCGGCAATAATCCGCCGAAACCGCCTTGGACAAATCCTGCCAACAGGGCTGACACAGACCGTCATCGGATGGAAGAATGGACGCCTTGCAGGCCAAGCACTGCTGAGGCCACAGAAAATGCCCCCCTGCCTGTCCCAAGGAAACAGCATGGCGAATCAAATGGGTGTAAAGATACTTTGCATGGCTCCACATGAAGGGTATTATAGAAAATCGGCTTCCCGAGTAAAGCAATTATTTCAAATCGAAAAGCGAATTATCCAGTGGCTCAAACCATCCGATCTGCATATCTGCCGACCTGACATTATAAGCATTGATGCCATTAAAAATACCCATCGCTTTGTCATCGACATGGCCATCAACCCATGCAATATTCGCTTTATCACGGTGGCAAAAATGAATCGATGGAGAAGGATCACCCCATCCGGGTTGAAACTGCCCGCGATGAAACCAGTGTCGAGGCACAGCAAACGAATACTCCAAATAATAAGGTGTCCCTCCATCCAATTTACTCATAGCTGTATCCGCAAACATAATCGTACTTGAAGGGTTGCCGGCTTCGGATATTTTTGTTGCCTTATTTGTAGCCCCTGTATCCCACGCTCTCGAACCAACATAAACATCATTGTAGCCGTATCCGCCGCAGCCATCCTCAAAGTCCCAATCCCAAGGGTCGCCATGCCGAAAACGGCTGTTTTCAGGGCACTCTTTGACGCGTCCGTCGGCCAGATAACTCGCTAAGTCGCCACGCAAAGCATCAAAAGGATCGTTTATGTTCTCACGGATACCATGCCAGCGATGCAGATTTGAACTCCCTATATCGCTGGCAGCCAGCACCATAAAATCGTCATTTCCCATTGAATAACCAATATTGGACAATGCTATCTGACGAATATTGCTTTGGCAAATGACAGTCCGGCTCTGAGATTTGGCAGCAGCAAGTGAAGGCAGCAAAATACCCATTAGCAAAGCGATAATCGCAATGACTACAAGCAGTTC
>CALETL010000203.1 GCA_937920485.1 uncultured Phycisphaerae bacterium | reverse complement strand
ATCGAATAAGAAAACAGCCAACGCTACGGTCGTTGTCCATAAACCCTTTTGGCCTCGGGCAGTCTGGGTAATACTTGTGGTTTTGACAAACAACCCACTGGTTTTATAAACCTGCTCTTTTTCTGACCACGCCAGATCCGGATCCAGATCAATCCCCAGCGTCGTCCCAAGCATCCCGGCCGCAAGGTCCTCGGACATATCTTCGGCCTCACGCTTGTTCATTCCGTGACCGTGTACTTCACTGAGATATCCCCACTTTTCCTTGTCTTTGGGAACCGCCACTCCTACAGAAGAGGCCGCCAGACGGCCATGCTCATCCGTATCACAGCGTGCCAGCACAGAAAAGCAGATCGCCCCGGGATTCAAATTTTTGACGCCTTCATTTCGACTGATAATCTTACAGTGCGGCGGCAAAATAGACGACACCTGAACCAGATTCTGCTGGGCCACACCAGCAGCGCGAAGCGCATCCTCGAAGGATTTAAGCTTAAATTTATGCCGTCCGACACCTTTGGTCAAAAACATCCGCTTTGGAACCAGACCGTTGATCATTTTTCACGTCTCCTAAACATCCAATAATTGCCAAGTCTAACACACTTGCCAAAAAGAATGCCGGATTATAGCCATTTATTTTAGAAGCACAAACAGAAAATCAAAATTCCGGATTTCCGACATTTTCCCGAAAATCCGCTTCCAACGCAACCTAAATTTTCCCACGAAGAATCAAGTCCCCAATAAACGACAAAAACCGGAGCACAAAATGCCTGAAAGTTAAGAATCGGGGTATTCAAGTGGTGTTTTGAGAGTTACGGGGTCATCAAGTAAAATAAATCTAAGCAGGCCGATTTACATTGTAGCCACCATGACTTCATTTTAAAACAGGCAATGCTACTTTATCAACTTTGACAGTTCGCGGAATTTTTCGTGCTTAGCATCATGAAGTAATTCAAATAACAGCATTTCTGTCGAGGTGATAACGGCCCCCTCTTTGGCCATACGATTGATGCCAATGCTTTTGTTTTCATGGGTGCGTGAGGATGTTGCGTCCGCAACAACATGGACATAAAGGCCGTGCTGAATGAGGTCCATGGCGGTTTGGAATACGCAGACATGAGATTCGATGCCGCACAGAATGGCTGTCTGCAATTTGAGTCGATCAACTTTTCGCATGAATGTTTCGTCGCCGCAGCAGCTAAAGGTCGATTTATTAATAGACTCCACACCCGTCAGTAAAGAAGAAAGTTCCTCAATTGTCGGACCCAATGCCTTGGGAACCTGCTGGCAACAGAGAATTGGTATATCAAGGGCTTTGGCGATTTGTATTAGAATCGTCGTATTCTTAACGACCTGTTCGGAATCCTGCATCACACGCAAAAGTTTTTCCTGTATATCAATGATAACCAGACATGTGTTTTCAGCCGTCAGCATCCGTTCTCCCTTTTGAATTCGACCATCCTTTGCAGAGCTCTAATCATTCCGTACTACGTTCAATACGAATTCGCAATCGAACTGCCGGTTGTGATGGATCAATTGTTTTGAGAGGCAATTCATTTCTTCCCGTTAAAATCGGTATTGTCAACGGCGGAAAATCAGCAAAATTGATTTCAGTGTCCATGGACATATCATCTCTTGCAAACATGCTGTCTTTTTTAATGTTTGCCAAGGCATATTGACCGGCTAAGCGATTTAACATTTCCGGGTTGTCTTCTTCCGTGAGTGTTTTAACCTGTTCGATCTGGACATTGGGAATATCAACGCGGCTGCCCTGTGTATCATCAGCGACACTAAGCACTACCTGTTGACAATGCAGCCACACACCTTCAAGAGAGTCAATCAGAACAGCAACTGTATCCGGTGGTGCAGTAATCTGATACGTCACTATATCTACTGTACGCTTCGGCACAGTATGGCTAATCAAACCCTGGTCAAAGATCATTTTTTCTGCATAGTTTCTCACCGTTATCGGTTGGTCAGTTCTGAAGGTCAAAATTCCATCAAAAGGAAGTTCTTTAACAACTATCGGAGCCATTGATTCCGTCGAATCAGACGAATCGTTCTGAACAAAACCATCTCCGACAGGCGGGTAACCAACCGGACCGGATGAAGCCGGCTTTATAATCTCAAAAATGACAAACGATAGCACACCAATTGGCAGAAGTAGCATCGCCGCCGTCGTCAGCAGACGCCGCATAAATAAATGACTGACGCCCACAACGGTTGGTTCTGTCCCGGAAGAAACACCAACAATCTTCTTGTGTTCAAGGGCTGAACAAACATCGTTAGCTAAAGAGGCGGGAGCGGATTCGACTGGTAAAGCGCCGAGGATCTGCTTTTGCCTCTGCATTGCCGCAAGCTGGTCCGCAACAGATGGATCGTGCCGAATCAGGCGAGCAAATTCGTTCTTTTGACGCTCAGTCGCCTGGTCCTCGACCAATGCGTTAAGCAACTCTTCGATCTCGATTTTACTTTTTTCAGTCATGTCAACACCGTTTCCAATAATTCCCGCAACATTGTTCGTGCCCGGCTCAATCGGCTTTTGACCGTTCCGACTTCAATACACAGGACCTCGGCGATCTGGGCATAACTCATTTGCTCAATATCACGAAGCACCAATACGACCCGGTAATCCCGGGCAAGTTGACCAATTGTGTTTACAATGATCTGTACCACTTCTCTTTGCTGAGCAATCCTCGCAGGATCCTGCCCGCTGGGATCGGCCAGCATTGCCGCAAGCTTGCCTTTATCATTTTCAAGCCGTTCGTTTTCCGCATCCAGAGATACTGGCGACAGTTTTAAACGTCTTTTGCAGTAATTCAGCGTTAGATTAACCGCCACCCGAAACAACCACGTATAAAAGCTGCTTTCTCTGCGAAACGTATTAATGTTCTCTAATACTTTGACAAACGTATCCTGCGTAAGTTCCGCTGCATCGTCACGATTTTGACAAATTTTATATATTGTGTTATATACCCTATCCTGATACTTGACAATTAAGCAGGACATCGCCTCCGAGTCACCGTTCTGACAATAACGGACCAAAGTCATATCATCTAAGCTGATATTATCTTTATGCTTATGAAAATTCGCCACGCTTTTATGTCCTTTTCAGCAAATCCGGCCAATTGGCGCTACAGAAAAATCTCACCCCCTGATTATACTTAATTACAGGTCTTTAAGACAAGAGTTGTTTTTCTTTTACGGTTGATACTGTATCTTAAAGATGTCATTAAATCGCTTCTGACCCACTATGCAGGTCGCTTCTAATATATACTTTTTACCCTGCTTCGGGGAGAATTTAAGAGGTAACAAAAATTCATACCCGCGTAGAAAGTCTTTCCAATACTCATCATTTGTATCGGAATCGATTAAATTTTCATCCGGCCAGATCAATAAACGCCGGCCGCGAGAATCCGATGACAAAGCACGAAATTCATATAACTCAAAGCGAAGCACACAAGGGGCTTTAACTGATGAATCAAATATATCAACGAGTTCGACAAGTGCCTTAATCTGTATCTGGCCGGAAACCGCAGAATTGGGAACAAATTCGGTCAACGCCGAAATGCGTATCCGCTCAACAGAAGAATCCTTCCCGGATTCGGCGCCCGAGCGAACAGGAGCGTGTGAGGCATTGCAACCAAAAATAATGACCGCAGCTATTGCCACACAAATCCGTCCTAAGACAGCAAACGGTTTTCTATGCCTACAGATCTTCATCCAGTAAATGTCCAAAGCGGGCCTTTTTCGTTTGCAGGTATCTGCGGTTATGTTCGCCGGGTTCGGCCTGAAGCTGAAGCTGCTCGATGACGTGAATGCCGTACACTTCGAGACGAGAGACTTTCTTGGGATTATTGGTGAGAATACGTATGTTCTTCAATCCCAGATCCCGACAAATCTGAGCTCCAAGACCATAGTCGCGTTTGTCCGCCTGAAAACCCAACTTTATATTTGCATCATAGGTATCCAGTCCCTGTTCCTGTAACTTATATGCATGCAGTTTATTCGCCAGACCGATCCCCCGTCCTTCCTGACGAAGGTATATCAGGGCGCCGGCGCCTTCTTTTTCGATCATCTGCATCGCAGTCACCAATTGGTAGCCGCATTCACAACGCTGGGAATGAAAGAGGTCGCCGGTCATACACTCAGAATGCACACGGACCAAGACCGGTTCATCGTGCTCGATCACATGACCGTCATCATCCAGATCGCCGATGCCACCCTTGCACAACGCCAAATGTGGTTCCGTTGAACCAGGGCTTTGATATCCGATCAACTTAAATTCCCCGTAATCCGTCGGCAGTTTGACCTGTTGAATGCGTTTGATATGCGTCTCTCGCTGAAGTCGATACTCAATCAGATTGGCAATCGTTGTCATTTTGAGGCAGTGTTTTTTGCAGTACTCATGCAATTCAGGGACACGAGACATTGTACCGTCTTCATTCATGATCTCGCAAATCACTCCGGCGGGTTGAAGACCGGCCGCCCTCATCAAATCAATAGCCCCTTCGGTCTGACCTGCCCGAACAAGAACACCCCCCTCACGAGCACGCAGCGGAAAGATGTGACCGGGGCGGGCCAAATCCGCCGGTTTTGAGGCGGGATCAACTGCCACGCGAATCGTATGAGCGCGGTCGGCAGCGCTGATACCTGTCGTGACACCCCCTCTGGCATCAATGGTCACGGTAAACGCCGTGTTCAAACGCGCGGTATTGTACATGCTCTGTGGATGCAGATTCAATTCCTCACAACGCTGTTCAGTGATGGGCATACAGATCATTCCACGGCCATGAGTGGCCATAAAATTGATCATTTCCGGCGTTACTAATTCGGCCGCACAGACCAGATCGCCCTCATTTTCCCGGTCTTCATCATCAACCAGAACGATCATTCGGCCTTTTTTGAGATCATCTAATATTTCAGGTATTTCACTAAATCGACTCATTTAGAAGTATCCAATGGTTTATTCTCATTTACTTGCGTACTGTGGAATTCTTCAATATAGCGAATTCCGCGATAAATGTAAACAAAAGTTGCCACCACTGCGCAAAACCCCGCCGCCCACCAGATAATTGCTGTTACAATCGGCCAAAAACCAAGCCAGGAAGCCATCTCGGGCCCGATCAGAACCGAAGAAACCATCATGATCTGAAAAAATGTGGATGCTTTGCCAGCTAAAACCGGACGGATATGAATTTGGACCGTTAAAAGATACGTGATAATAAAACCCAGCAAGAGCAATAAATCTTTGCCGATAATCAATACCACAACGGTCAACGGCAACTGATAGCCCTCGATCGCAGTTTGGGGGGCACACAGGATCACACTGGCACAGGTAATCATCAGTTTATCCGCCATTGGATCCAGAAACGCCCCTAATGCGGTAACCTGTTTTTTAGTACGAGCCAAATAGCCGTCAACCGCATCGCTGATCGCCATGATCAAAAAAATCACGATGGCTCCACCGCGAATCCAATTGCCGTTTTGCGGATGCCCGGTATTGAGAAGACAAATCACAAATGGGAAAATCAAAAGAACCCGTAATATTGTGATTTGATTGGCCAGCGTTAAAAACATGAAACTTCCCAAAAAATGCCCTCGAAACAATTAATTTAGGTAGATTAAAACAAATCAGAGATTAATTATCTCATAAATCCAATGCAATCACAATTCAAAATTCAATTCTATCATTTGCTTGACTTCATGTGTATGAGGGGTGAAATGATGGTTTATCTCGACAAAAAACTACATAATCGTAGATGTATTTCAATACATCATACAATAATGTAGCTTTATGAATTATTTCAAAGTGCGACAAAAAACCCTAACTATTTATAATCAAACAAGATATATAAAATAAATATGTTTTTCTTTAATTGGCATTTATTTTGCTCCTACCATTATTGACTAATACATTAAGTCAATCAGCGCGCAAAGAAAACATTGATGGTTTGTCATCTGCGTTCTTTTGCGGATCGCTGATGAATACTTGAAATTAAACAGATAGACTATAGAATGATTAACCATGGGTTATCTGCAAAAAACCTTCTAGAAGTGTTGTACAAAAGAATAACGACCCAAAACGCTTTTTCCGAAAAGGAGAATTCATGAAGAACGAACAATCGCAAATAACAGACATCTTTGGCATCAATGTCTTTAATGATGCTGTGATGCGGCAAATACTACCAAAAAATATTTATAAGCAGTTCGTAACGATCCGACAGGGACAAGGTGACTTTACAATCGGAGTGGCAGATGTTATCGCCAGCGCCATGAAAGACTGGGCTTTGGAAAAAGGGGCAACACATTTTTGCCACTGGTTCCAACCGATGACCGGGCTCACTGCCGAAAAACACGATTCATTCATTTCCCCGACACCAGATGGAAAGACCATTATGGAATTCAGCGGCAAACTGCTTGTTCAGGGTGAACCGGATGCGTCTTCGTTTCCTTCCGGTGGGCTTCGTGCCACTTTTGAAGCACGCGGCTATACCGCATGGGACTGCACCTCACCTGTTTTTGTGAAAGGCAAAACACTCTATATACCCAGTGCCTTTTGTTCCTATACCGGTGAAGCGCTGGACAAGAAAACACCCCTGCTGCGTTCAATGGAAGCACTGGACAAGCAGGCGGTGCGCGTTTTAAAAGCGCTTGGTGAAGTGAATGTGCAAAGCGTCACCTCAACGCTGGGGCCTGAACAGGAATATTTCCTGATCGACCGGGAGTTTTTTGAAAAACGTCTTGATATTGTCATGGTCGGACGGACTTTGTTTGGCGCACCGTCTCCTCGCGGCCAGGAAATGGATGACCACTACTTCGGAACATTACATGAACGCGTTGCGGCATTCATGAACGATGTCAACACCGAACTGTGGAAACTGGGCGTTTCGGCAACCACTCAGCATAACGAAGTGTCTCCCGCACAGTATGAAATAGCACCGGTTTTTACAACAGTCAACATCGCGACAGATCACAACCAGTTAACAATGGAAACACTGGAAAAGATCGCTCTCAGGCATGATTTTGTCTGTTTGCTGCACGAAAAACCGTTTGCCGGCGTCAATGGTTCCGGAAAACATAACAACTGGTCAATGGTGACGGATACAGGTGGAAACCTCCTGGAGCCGGGCAGTACGCCTCATGAAAATATGGTCTTCCTCATATTTTTATGTGCTGTTATCCGTGCGGTTGACAAGTACTCCAAACTCTTGCGTGCATCCGTGGCTAATACAGGTAATGAACACCGCTTGGGAGCAAATGAGGCCCCTCCGGCCATCG
>CALETL010000202.1 GCA_937920485.1 uncultured Phycisphaerae bacterium | reverse complement strand
TGTCCAATTTGCCGCAGTGTGTGCCGCACCGAGTCCCCCACCAACATCGCCCCGGTCAAAACGGCACAGCACACCCCGGCCAGCAGAAGTGTGCCTAAATTTGTCCGCCGGTAAAACAATAAATCGCGTTTTATTATTTGTATGAAATTCATTTTTCACTTGTTACAGTACAGTTAATTACCGTAAGAGTTCGCACTTTAGTGTGTTCAAAAACCCAAATACAAGCTAAAGCTTGAACTCTTACAAAAGCTTTTTCATTTACAGTTCACTCAAACCTTGATGGTCCAGCTGAAACTGCCGCTGGGCCTTATTTGCCAGCTTTTTTGAGTGCGTCGCGATCACCAGTGCCACCGACTCGCTTTGGTTCAATTCCAGCAGTAAGTCCGTCAACTGCCCTGCCGTATCGGCATCCAGCGATCCGGTTGGTTCGTCAGCCAGCAGAATATGGGGACGATTGACAAGGGCACGCACCACGGCCACGCGCTGCCGCTGACCGCCGGAAAGCTGGCCGGGAAGCGAGTGGCAATATTGTTTCATATCCGTCTTTTCCAACAATTCCACGGCGCGTTTTCTGTCGCTGTCTTTCTCGATATCAGATTTTCGAGAGGCCAGTGTCGGCAGCAGCACATTCTCCAGTACCGTACACTGGGGCAATAGATAATGGAGCTGGAATACAAATCCGATACGGTTATTTCGCACGCGAGCCAGTTCGCCGTTTCGCAGAGAACCCAGATTCATCTGGTTCAGCAGCACCTTTCCGGAAGTCGGCTTATCAAGTCCACCGATCAGATTCAGCAGTGTTGTTTTGCCGCTGCCGGACGGACCCATGATCGAAATACTTTCAGCCGTTTCGACCTTTAAATTGATCTGACGCAGCACCTGCACATCCTCCGGCGCAGCCGGATACGTTTTATTAACGTCAATCAGTTCAAACATGACGCGCCCCTTAAAAAACGTTAACGTTGAAGCTTGTTAAATAAGTCAACCATCCGTTCAACCGTTTTATCAATCGAATAGTCGCCCTCAACGGCCTGTCGCCCCTTTTGCCCCAGTTGTTGTATAGCCTTCGGATCGGTCAGCAGCGGACGAAGCGCTTCGGCCAACCGAACCGGATTATTCGGTTCATAAACAACTCCGGCCCGTGTTTTTGCGGCCAGCTCCGGAAAGACACCTGTCTGCGGCACAACAAACGGCACGCCACAGGCACAGGCCTCCATCGCAAATAGCCCATATGCCATCGGTTTGCGGGACGGCAGCGTCATCACCGACAGACTTTGCAGAAACTTTTTTCGTGACGGACCGTCATAATCATCAACACACTCCACGGAATCCGAAAGTCTCAGCGCTTTAATACGGTTCTGCATTTTTTTCAGAAAGACCGCATCGGAAGGGCTTTTCCCGCCGGACATTCGCAATCGAATATGTTTGAGTCGATTGTCCCATTTTAACAGATGCACCGTATTAATCAGGATATCCAGACCGTGGTCATGACACATCCGGGCGAGAAAACCGATTGTTGGAACTGCGGGCGGTTCGTGGGCCGGTTCATAAATCGCCGGATCAACACCAACCGGAATCACCGGCATTTTATCAATTCCAATCTTGAGCCGATCCCGCATGACTTGCTGATAATATTTACTGACACAAACCAATGCATCAAACGCGGCGGCATTTTGAGCAACCAGCTGCCAGCTCTGCTCCGCGTACGGCTCGGGCAGTGTGTCCAGAAAACCCTCTTCATCCTGAAGCAGACAAACAACCGGAATGCCGAGTTTTTCTTTGAGCGGCCCGGCCAATCCCGCTAACAGGATATTGGACACAACAATGACATCCGGCTTCGGGCCCATCGCGGCCAGCCAATCGACCAACCGCAGCAGTTCCTTTTCTTGTCTGCCGTCACAACCCTGCAGCATGGAAACCGTCGTTTGCCCCAGGTCTTTGGCAGAGGTCATCCCGGCCAGTTTACCCACACCCTTCAAAAGAAGCGAATTATCGAAGCACTTGTCCAGCCAGCGGGGAGTTTTACGAAATAAACCAAGTTTCTGCTGGAGATAGACGTTGACGCCTCCGAAAAAGATCGGTGCCTGTTCGGGAAACGGCCCCGCTCCCGTATCGATCGGCAGATACATCGGAACCATCATGATTTCATGGCCGGCCCGCTGAAATGCTCGTACCAGCGCAAGATCGCGCAAACAGTTTTCACAATAGAAATTATCACCGGAGCCGGGAGTCAGTTGTATTATCCGCATCGATTCTTTCCTCATTCAGGGTTCTCATGACAGATAATAACCGAAAAGAATCAAAATTTCACGGTTTTTTTGGCGTGGATTAACGCAAATGCCGCTAAAGGTGAAAAATACCGCAAGTGTTAAAATATAAAAAAATTCGCGGCGTTTGCGTCCTTTGCGGCTCTTGCGTTAATTAATTGATTCTTCCGGCTCCGCGGCGGTCGAACCATCCCGGCCGAAAATCGTCATAAAGAACGCTTTGACTGCGGTTTTGAAGTCTTCGAGGATCATATACAACGCCGGCACGAGAATCAGCGTGATCACCGTCGCAAACAGCACACCAAACGCCAATGACACCGCCATCGGGATCAGAAATCGGGCCTGTAAGCTCTTTTCCATCATCATTGGCATCAATCCGCAGAAAGTCGTCAGCGTTGTCAGCAGGATCGGACGAAAACGGCGCGTGACCGAATCCCAAATCACCTGTTTCAGGGCAATGCCCTCGCCTCGCTCACGATTGATCAGATCGATCATAATCAGCGAATCATTGACGACGATCCCTGTCAAAGCCACAATCCCAAAAACTGACAAAATCGATAAATCGAAACCCATGACAACATGTCCAACCATCGCCCCGACCAGTCCAAACGGAATCGCCGACATAATGATTGCCGGTTGTGTATAACTGCGGAACTGAACGGCCAGCAGACCGAATATCGCCATCAGTGCAATAACGGCACTGGTTCCCAGACTTTTAGCCACATCTCGCTGATCCCGCTGTTCGCCTTCGAAATCGTAGGTCAGACCCGGATACTTATCTCTGAGTGGGCCAAGCACTTTCTGTTTCAGGTCCGCAACCACTTCGTTGCCAGTCGTAACCGACTGATCCACATCAGCGGTTACACTCACCACGCGGCGGCGGTCGGTACGATTGATGGCGGCATAACCACGCCCCAGATTCGCCGTCGCCACTTCCTTAAATGGAACCTCAGTACCGTCTTTAAGACGAATCCGCATATTTTCAATATCTGCCAGAGAGGTACGTTCACTCTCAGGATAGCGAACCATGACACGAATATCATCTCGGCCGCGCTGGACCCGCTGGACCTCGTCGCCATAGAAACCCTGCCGCACCTGGCGGGCTAAGTCTTCCCATGTCAAACCCAGCGTTCGGCCAGTATCCTTGAGCGACAATTTCAACTCAAGTTTTCCCGCTTCAAAGGTGTCCGAGATATCGTACACACCATTATACTCAACAAGCGTCTTCTTTAAGTCCTCAACCGCCGCTAACAGCACATCAAAATTGCGATGGCTCATCTCGACATAGATTGCGCTGCCGCCATGGAACAATGACGAGGTAAATGTCAAACTCGACACACCGGGAACCTGCCCGACTTCTTCCCGCCACATACTGGCGATCTTCTCAGACGAATAATCACCGCCGCGATATTGCCCCTCAAGCAACTGGATATTTATCTCCGCGGCATGAGAACCGCTGTCCGACGGAGTTGGCGGTCCGCCCCCGTCACCACGGGTAAATGGTTGCTCACCGATATTCGTAGATATATGTACGAACATCGGCTGCAATGGCTCATCTTCGTTTCCTGATCCAACTTTTGACGTGAGCTTTTTCCAGATGGAATGGTTGTTGTTTTCCCGGCGTTCGGTTTCGACTCGTTCCTCAATGCGCATCGCGGCGTCTTCTATCTGAGCAACCACCTTACGCGTCTGGTCAACGCTGGTTCCCATCGGCATCGACAGCGACGCCCACACATTATCCGACTCGACTTTAGGCAACAGGGAGAACTTAATAAATCCGCCACCGAAATATCCAATCGCAACACACAAAACCAAAAACGCACAGGCGATGGTTACATAACGCCAACGAACCGCCAATTGCACAAACGGGGCAAACCTCTTCTCAACAAACGTTTCCAGATGAACACGTACCCATCGCTGGATGCGCCCCACCGGGCCCAAGTGTTCACGTTTTGAGGCAACAGGCCGTCCACCGGATAAATGCGCCGGCAGGATCAGTAATGCCTCGATCAGCGAGAAAGCCAGAACCGGGATCACCACCATCGGGATCACACGGATAAACTTACCGAAAATGCCGTAGATATAGAGCAGCGGCATAAATGCAAAGATCGTCGTCAAAACCGCCATCGTCACCGGCGCACACATTTCTCGGGCGCCTTTGATCGCCGCTTCGATCGGCTTCATCCCCCGCTGGCGATATTCAAAAATATTTTCGCCAACAACAATTGCATCATCGACCACAATACCGAGCGCCAGAATAAACGCGAACAGCGACATCATATTGATCGAGGTGCCCAGATACGGCATCATCCAGAAGGCCCCCATAAAAGAAATCGGGATCCCCATCGTCGTCCAGAATGCCAGCCGCAAATCCAGAAACAGTGCCAGTACAATGAAAACAAGTACTAAACCGAACAACGCGTTTCTTTTCAGCAATTCAAGACGCGCTTCCAACATCTCGGAACGGTCAAACCAAGTGCCCACAGAGACCCCAGCGGGCAATGAGGCGCGATTCTCCTCGATGTACTGCTTGACGGTCGCCACCAGATCCAGCAGGTTCTGTGTTCCCACGCGATAGACCTGCAACTGCACCGAGAGTTTGCCATCAAAATAACTGGCCATGTCGGAATCTTCAAAGCCATCGATCACGGTCGCTATGTCCGACAGGTGCACCGTGGTTCCGTTCGGATGTGTCAATACAACGATCTTTTCAAAATCGGCGCCCCGATATCGCTGGCCTTTGGTACGGATCAGGATTTCGCCGCCAGTGGTCTTGACCGACCCGCCCGGCAGATCAAGCGACGCATTTCGGACCGCCGCTGAAACATCGCTAAAACTCAGTCCGTACCGGCGCAGGTTTTCTTCAGACACTTCAATTGAAATTTCATACCGGCGTCCGCCCGTAACATCGACCTGTGAAATAGAAGGCATCGCTGTCAATTCATCCCGCATCTGCTCTGCCAGTTCCTTCAGCGTCCGCTCGGATACATCGCCATACAGCACCATGGTGATGACATGATTGCGGATCGTTTCTTCTTTGATGATCGGTTCTTCGGTCTCTTTGGGGAATGTAATGATACGGTCCACCGCGGCCTTGACATCGTCCAGCACTACGCTGTTGTCCGCAAAGTCCTCGATCTCAATCATGACAAATCCCATGCCCTCCATCCCCACCGAACGGAGGCGTTTGACGCCGTCTAAACCGGCAACGGCTTCTTCAACACGCAGACAAACACCCTCTTCCGACTCGGAAGGCGTCGCCCCCAGATACGGCACCTGAATCGTAATGATATCCACACTCATCTGTGGAAACATCTCGACGATGTTCGTTGACACACTGATGATGCCGCCAACGATAATCAACAGCATCAGCAGATTCGCCGCGACATGATTCTGAGCAAACCATGCCAAGACACCTTTTTTTTCTATCTCTGAATTCACCGGCTACTCCTCTTGCGATTCAGGTGTGTTATCGGTATAAACTTGAATATCCATCCCCGCCGCAACCGTCTCCAGCGGACTGGTAATGACAATATCGCCTTCCTGCAAGCCATCCGCAATATACGCGGACTGCTTGTCCATCCGAATGATATCCACTGGCTGAATATGCAGTTGATACTGAATAGTCGGAGCCGCATTGGGATCTTCAGCTGTTGTTTCTTCGCTTTCCTCAAACTCGTCGGATTCGTCTGTTTCCGGTTCGTCTGTTGATTCCGCCGCCGCCTCTCGAGCCAGCCAGACAGTATCTCCGTTTCGTATCGCATACCGCGGCACACGGAATATATCACGAACCTGCTTGCCCTGAATCTCGATATGGGGAAACATCCCCGGAATCAGCGGCGTCCCGTTAGTACCGGTCTCAAATGGGTCTTTGACCTCAATCACCACATGAACCATACGCGACCGGGAGTCGACCTGCCCTTCCGTGCGAACCAAACGGCCCTGCCAATGATGCTCTTTTCCGGCAAAAGGCGAATAGACATCCACTAATGCCGCGGCATCAACATTGCTGCCTTCGCCATTTAATGGCACATCAAACCACGCCAGTTCTGAATCTTCCAACGGAACAATGATCTCAACGACATCGGTGCGATAAACCGTAGCGATCGGCGAACCGGCAGTAATAAACTGGCCCAAGTCGACATTTGTAATAACAACCCGCCCGTCAAACGGCATCTGGATCGTCGTTCGTTCCAGATCGAGCTTTGCCTTGGCTAATCGGGCCTTGGCAGCATTGAGCTGGGCCTCGGCGTTGCGTATCTGCGGCCCGCGAAAAACCAGCACCGAATCCGGCTGCTCGCCGGGCCGGAG
>CALETL010000201.1 GCA_937920485.1 uncultured Phycisphaerae bacterium | reverse complement strand
ATTGGGCGTGTATCCGGCCATCCCCAGAACCGCAAGACCGACACCGATGCCAACGGCCGCGGCCAGTTTTTTTGAGATCGACCACCACCCGATATACTGCCCCTCTCGCCTCTCTCCCGTCAAGTATTCATCGTAGTCGATAACGTCCGCCTGTATTGCAGAAGGAAGCGCCAGTGTCGCCCCGAAACCGATACCGGAAAGGAACACCAGGATGCCGTATATCCAGGCATCGCCCGGCCCCAGAAAAAAAACACCCATGAAAGCCCCCGAGTTGACAGCCATGGACGTGACCCAGGCTGCCTTCTTTCCGGTTCGACGGCTGATGTATATCCAAAACGGCAGAAACAGGATGCCGCTCATAAAGTAAAGTAACAGGAAAAAGTCGGCCATGTCAGACTGGAGTACGTACTCTACGTAAAAAAGAATCAACGTTGCAGGCAGGTTATTGCCGATGGCACTGATGGTGTACGCAGCCAGCAGAATCACAAAGGGACGGTTTCTAGCGACTTGCCGAATACCTGAAAACAGGCCCAGCGTTGATGGATCGGACTGGGGGAGACGCTCTTTGATGGCCATAACACACCACCCGGCCGTTCCTATCAACAACGGAGCGTACAGGATGGATATCCAGAAAAACTTGGCTCGCTCGCCCGCTGCATTGTCAGGAAGTCCGAACAACCACTGCACCATGGCAGGGGCGCTGGCCGCCGCCAGGGTTCCAGCAATCAGGAATCCGTCGCGCATCCCGAAAAGAGAGGTGCGTTCGTGGTAGTCGAAGGTAATTTCGGGACCCAGAGACTCATAGGGTACCGTAACGATGGTCCAGAAAAAGAAAAGGGTGTAAATGAATACACCAAACCATAGGGTCTCAGCAGATGGCGATGCTTGCGGCGGATTGAAAAGCAAAATCATTGCTACCGCTATGAATACAGTCCCCACCGCAATGTAAGGTCGCCGTCGACCAAAACGGGTTTTGGTTCGATCCGATATGTAGCCGATAACCGGATCGGTAATGGCATCGAAAATTCGCACGCTGAAGAGTATATATCCTAGCAAGACGACATTGATCCCGACAACATCGGTATAAAATTTGGGGAGGTAGACATACACGGGAATACCGATAACAGCCAGTGCATAGGCGGGTGCCGCGTAAGCAACCTTCTTCCAAAAAGATACCTTGGATGAATAATCATGACTCATGATGACCCCAATAGCTGACGTTTAAAGGACTTGTTCATCGGCTTTTTACCCAGCCACATGGCATAGAGGGCGGATGCAAAGTCAGCACCCTGGATAACGCCCAGTGGCGCCCCGTTCAATGCCAGTTCGGTCCCTTTGCCGGGCACATAGCTTAGTGAGTATCTATCCCCCGGTTGAACATCCCGGTAAAGAGCATTCAGTTTGTCAAGACGGGGTTTCAATCTTTCAAATTCTTCAGGGCTGACATTCTGAACCATCAGTTTATTGGATGCGGGACCAAACTCCTCGGCCTTGATGGCGTGAAAATATTCGATTTCCAATCGTTTGGGTGTGTCGGTCAGGACACTCTCAGAGGGTATACCTTCCAACATGTACAACGCCCCGACATAGGCTTTGATGACGCGCATAAAGCGAAAAAGACCCGCACCCCGAATCTGAAGTCTTGTCCCTTCAATTGCAATACTGTCCTTGAAATACACCCCTTGTATCTCAGCACCACCAGCACTGGTTCCCGGGAGAACCAGGGTCACGGCCAGTAAAACTGTTATGCATGTATAGATCGTTATCACGGATAGTTCCTTTCAACTTGTGGGTCTCAGCAGAATAATTAACGTATAAAGTTAGCATTCTGTGGCCGAATACAACATGAGATGAATAAGGGGCTAACAATAGGAAATACCTACTATTGAAGAACCTCGCAGCAAGCTACGGGGAATGCGCTCGCTGTTGCGGTTCAAAAGCGAACCAAAACAGCATGTAATTCCCTTGATCCGGCAATGATTTCGGTCAACCTGAGTCGATAGATTCTTTGAAAGAAACATCCCTTGCTTTTTCTGACATCAATGTCATATTATTGAATCTTTAATCTGAAATGGGTTCATCTATGGCGGGATAAATATGAATCTTTTATTTTTTCTAAAGCTTTATCTACTGACAGTTCCAATCTTCTTCCTCTTGGACATCATTTGGCTGGGAGTTGTTGCCAAGGGTTTTTACCGCAAACATTTGGGATTTATATTGAGCCCGGAGGTAAACTGGCCAGCGGCAATCACATTTTACCTGATCTACATTGCCGGCATACTGTTTTTCGCAGTGGCCCCGGCTATCGAGCGGGCATCTTTGCTGAGGGCCCTTGTCTGGGGAGGCCTCTATGGCTTTTTTACATACGCAACCTATGATCTGACCAATATGGCTTTGATCAAAGGCTGGCCCATGAAAATTGTGGTGGTAGACATCTTGTGGGGTATGGTTTTATGCGCCGTAGTAGCCATGTCAAGTTTCGGTGTTGCCAGATGGCTCACTTAACCCAAGGATGGCCAAAATAATGCCAATCATTTTCGTTAATCCAAAATTATTCCTCAATACCGGGAGAAAAATTATAGCGTCTACCCACGCAAACAATGCCATCAATACGAGACTGGTTGCCGCACCCTTTGGTCCTACACCAAATATCTTATGGCCTTGGTCGGGTACCATAAAATACTCTGTTTTTATTTATGGATCCAAAAGAGTTGATCAGAATTGAGGATTGAAGAATCTTCAGCAAGATACGAGGAGTGCGCTCGCTATTTCGGTTCAAGTTGTGACACTTTTAAGCCAAATCAAATGCATATTTTAGCGGATAAGTTCCGCTGCCTTGAGCTGACTTCTCAAGTTCTCGACCCTGCGGCGGTTAACCCCCAAGTCGAAATAGCCCCTTCTGGATGCCGAACGGATACTGATCATTTTAGTTTGTGGATCGAGTTTCAGCTCCATGTCATCGATAAAACCAAAAATGCTACTTTTTAGTGTCACGTGCAAGTAGCGATCAGTTGATTTGACAATCCTGCTACGCGGCATCCGGCCAACAGCATCTTGTATGGCTGCCCATTCATTGGCTGCATCACCAGCCAATTGCATGGGAGCGACGGAATGCCTGGGATCTTCAGACGCGGATGAAACACAATTCGGTGGACCAGGACAACCAGATAACCGGTCACGTTGGTTCATAACGGTATCTTTTCCTTTACCAGCGCAAGCAATTAAAACTGCTGCTACGGCGATTATCACCATTGCCCTTGCGTCAAATGATTTAGCGCTTTTGATTTGCTTCAAGGGGTCCCCATGCGTGTTACAGTAGTCCCTTGTTTTTTAATGCATGAATTGATAGAAAGGTATTCCATTCAAGATTACGGCTACCCCATGTACCATCACTGTTTTGCGTTTTAATCAACCTCGTAAAAGCTCGCTCTAGTTGGACTTCAGCTTGACTTGAATTCAAATGGCCAAGCGCATTTAAAGTTTGATAGAATGGCAGTCCAGAACCCCAATCCCCTTTTTCAGTCTGTAGCCCACCATATTTTTCGACTGTTTTCGCAGTAAGATCAGCATTTACAAATACCGGATGGACAACCAGTGAACGAAAAATATTGTGCACCGAT
>CALETL010000200.1 GCA_937920485.1 uncultured Phycisphaerae bacterium | reverse complement strand
CCTGCGAAACCACCGCATGCCCCAGCGCCTGGCGATTGTTTTCCGTGGCGAAAAGATCATATTCAGCCGCATGTTCAGCCCGCCGGAGCTTGCCGAAGATATCGACCATATAAGATATGCCGAGGTCGAGCGTATAGCTTTCAGCGATAAAGCTTTCACGCCCCATCGGAAAACTAAACGATTGTTGCTGTCGTGTGCGATTAAAGCCCAAACCCGCCTCGGGCAAACGAGCACCATGAGCGACAGTCAAAAAAGCACGCGAACGGTCCACCGCCGCCGCAGCCGCCTGTAAATCTGTATTATGAACCAATGCCCGGCCAACCAGATCATTCGTTACAGGATCATTAAATGTCTGCCACCAGGCAACGGCCAGATTGGGATCGTTTGGGTCAGTCGTATCGGCCCACTCTTCCGGCAACCACTTAAACTCCTTGGAGTCCATCGCCGCGGTCACTGGCCGTTCATAATTTGGCCCAACATTGCAACCTGCAAAGATCAGACAAATCGAAATTAATGTATATGTCTTGAGTTGCATTATCCTGCCTCCTTCTCAGCAGGACTCGCATAACCCCGAATCGCCGCGGCAACAAAGCGTACTATATGATTTACCAGTTCATCAATCGTTAAGTCAGGCATCGTTTTCTGATAAAATTCCATAAACAAAAACGGATGCAATATAACACCATCAAATGACATGACGATCAGGGCGATCCTTTCTTCAGGCAGCCCCGGCACTAACTGCATGAAAACACTGCCAAGCCGATCAAAAAACTTTTCCTTCATATCCTTTACAACATATTCAGGATCAATCTTCTGATCCATAACCTCTCTCACCAACAATTTCAAAATCTGTCCCTTTGTTTCATTGGCCACTGCTCGGCGGATAGGCGGCTCAATAATCACCTTCAACAGTTTCTCTAATGACACATCCCCCTCGCACATCACTTGATCAATAGTATCAAGATGCCCTTGAATCATCATTTGAAACTGCCGGCGGAACATTTCAGTATAAAGTTTTTCCTTGCCGCCGAAATAATAATTGATTGCCGCGAGATTACACCCCGCCTCGGTTGTCAGTTCACGCACAGAGGTTCTGGCAAAACCTTTTTCGCAAAACAGCTTCTCTGCCGCGTCCAAAAGACGGTTTTGAACGTCCTCGTTCTCAAAATCTCGACGTATTTCGTCCATAAGTGACCCCAATGTAAACTATAATAACTAAAACGATTGTTTCAAACGTCAGTATAAAACAAATGTTTTTAATTGTCAAGTCAAAATTCTTAATAAAATTTCCAGCCCCTATACACCTGTTTTATACAAGGGTATGTGCGGATCCCATGCTTATTCGATCTGTTTGGAGGTGTTTTTGTTGCTTTGTTATTTTTTCTTGAAAACCGGATGGTTTTGACTATAGTGTCTTGATTCGTAAGTTGTTTTGAGCACTTCAAGTAGAGATGTGGCTGTTGCGGCGTAGCGAAAATTGTCAGGACAATGACGGCGAAGCAGGGATATTGAAATATCCCGATACAGCCGGAAGCAGTCATGATAATTTGCAGTAGCCGCCAACGGCCGCAGATATTCTTGAATTGCTCTTGAAAAAGGATTTGGTTTAAGCAGCAGGTGAGGTTATGCATTTAGTCAAGTGGATTCGTAAGAACATGCACAGAATAATGGTTTGTGTCATTATTTTTATCATGTTGGCCTTTGTCGTCGGTCAGTTTGGTCTTAAATTTATTATTGGTTTAATAACACCTGACGCACAAGTGATTGCAACTTATGATGACGGCAAAAAAATCGAAAGCACGGATTACATACAGGCACAAAATGAACTGGCCATCCTGCGAATGTTGATGGCGGATCAACTGCTGATGGCCCAGTCAAACGTCGGACTCACAGGTCCCCTGCTGGTACACCTTCTGTTTCCGGAGTCACAGTTTTCCAGCGAAATCGCCTCACAAATGAAGCAGGCCGCCCAACAGGGACAGCTTCAAATTTCACAAACACAACTGGATGATTTTTTCCAGCAACAGAGGGAACGACCTGAAATCCTGTGGCTTCTTTTAAAGGCGGAAGCTAAACGTGCCGGATGTGTTTTGCCCAACGAAAGCGCTGCTCAAACGCTTCGTTTTGCAATCCCTCAGATGACCCGTAATCAGATCGATGCGGCTCGGCTTGTCAGTCAGATCATCAGCAGGAACAACATAGCTGAAGAAAATATTCTTCGTATATTTTCAGACTTTCTGGGCGTCTTATCCTATGCCGATAATGTAATGAACAGTCAGGCCGTGACAATTAATCAGGTCAAGGCCTTATTGGGCCGCAGTAAAGAACGCGTCGATGCTGAGTTTGTAAAATTCGACGCCGAGCAGTTCATGGATGAAGATGTAGAAGTCACTGACGAACAGATTCAACAACAGTTCGACAAGTACAAAGCCGACATTATGGGCAATCCAACGGAAGATAATCCATACGGATTTGGCTATCAACTGCCCAAACGAATCCAACTGGAGTACATGGTTGTTTTGTTGGATGATGTAAAAAAGAAGATTGAAAAACCGACACCCGAGGCGATCGAGGAATACTACAGCCGGAACCTTGCACAATTTCAAACATCAGAGCCCTCCGACCCCAATAATCCTGAGTCTGAAAAGATCACCACGACCCGCCCCTTTGCCGAAGTCCAGGCGATGATACAAATCGCCCTCGAAAACGAAAAAACAATGACTCAGGCAAATATTATCTTTAATGACATTAAGGACAAAACAGAAGCCGGTTTTGAAACACTCAACTTTGATGAATCCACCACAGAACAACTCCAGAAAGCGGCCGGTGATTTTGTCGCCGTCGGTAAGGAACTGGCCCAAAAGCATCAGGTGCCGATCATAACGGGCAATACCGGCTGGATCAGCAGGGACACGTTCAGTCAAGAAAAAATCTTAAGCACGCTGGGTGTTCGGCGGGGACAGCAATACCTGCGATTAACGGATCTGGCATTTGTCGCTGTAGCAGAAGAACCGCAGCGTCAACGCATTGATATCCCGTCGGTACGAGTATGGGAAAATCTCGGCCCGCTGAGCGGGGGCTATTATTCCGAAGAAGACAGCAAATTCTATCGCCTGATGGCACTGGTTCGCGTTGTCGATATTCAGGACGCTGAAGCCGCCGAAAATATTGATGTTGCCTATGAATCTCAGGGTGTTGTACTGAACCCGCAGGAACCCGGTGAAGAAACGTCTTTCTCTTTGAAAGAAAACATCAAAAACGATGTGCTGTTAATCGCAGCCGTGAAAGCCGCTCAAAACCGTGCCGAAGAACTGGCTGCGATGGTCGCCGATTCCGGATGGGACGATGCGATCAAGGCCTATAATGAAAAATACGCCATAACCGACGAAACAGAAGAAGATGCCGCTAATAGCGGAGCCATAGAACTGGAAACGATCAAACAGCAGCTTCGCATCTCTCAGGCAGAAACCGAAATAGCAAAACGATTCATACGTGAAAACCCCGATTCAGCTCAATTTATTCAAGGCAGTCTGATCAGTAATATGCTGACAAACAAATTTTACGCCCTGCTGCCGGAAGATGCCGAGACCACCGGAACGATCCAAAGTGTTCTGGCTTTTGAACCGCAGGCCGCTTGCTATGTCATCAAGGAAGTCGTGCGGCAGCCGGCGACAATGAAAGACTATCTGGACAGCAAGGCCCAAGCCGCGCTGAAGTTAAACGCAGCCGAGGCTCCCGAGCTTGCATTGGTCCATTTGAATCCCGAAAATATTCTTAAACGAATGGACTATCAGGTAAAACGAGAGCAGGAACCTGTCGACGAAGAAAGCAAATGACAACAAACACAAACAATCGATCCCCTGCTGAACAGGGGTTGTGGCTGTTAATTGTCGGCCTGGCGGCATGGATGATTCCCGGTGCGGGCCATTTTCTGTTGCGCGAACGAAAACGCGGCATCATTCTGTTTATCGTCATCACCGGGCTGTTTACGATCGGCCTGTATGTCGGCTCTATCGGCGTCGTGGATTGGGTCACCGGACGCATCTGGTTTTATGCTCAGATATTATGCTCCCCTGCGGTCGGCATGATCGCCAGCATCACCAAGCATGGCGGCTACCCTACTTACGGCCGGCCCTGTGATGTTGGGCAGATTTATACCGGCATCGCCGGCCTGCTGAATCTTTTGTGCGTATTGAGTGCGGTCTATATGGCCTACTGCGGACGCGGCGAGATCGTCGGACAGGAGGAGCAAGACGATGTTTGATTGTGCTGCTATGCTGGCTTCATTTACCGCGCCAATCGAGATCGGAACGAATGAATGGTCTATAGTGTGGATGTTCCCTCTGATTGCGGCCATCTCGCTGGTTTACAAAGCAACAAAAATGCGGGTTCTGCTGACCAAAAAATATCTACTGGAATCGTTGTTGCTGTTTCTATCCGTTAGCGGTTTTATGATCATGGCGATTTTTGTATTGAACCTGCTGGACTGGCTGATCACCGGTTAGCATTCCAAACTCTAATCGTCCTCAACCTTTTGGGGAACCAAACCAATCTCCTGAAGCGCATTGAATGCGGCCTTTTGCTCCGCTTCTTTCTTAGTAATGCCCCAGGCACCCGGATAGCGGCGGTGCCGAACCACGACAGCAATTTCAAAACATTTGTTGTGATCCGGTCCCT
>CALETL010000199.1 GCA_937920485.1 uncultured Phycisphaerae bacterium | reverse complement strand
AACGGTCGGACATTGAGCTGGTAACAGCGCCAGATGTTCGGCCCAAGCAGATCGAGCGCATCGACAGTGATTATTTCTTTGGCGGCGATCAAAGCGGTTCCGGCAAACGACTTCTCAGCGATGGCGACCGCATTGAGTTATCGCCGCGCTGCCGGTTCAAGTTTACCCTGCCGAATCCCGCCAGCAGTACCGCTTGTTTGATCCCGTCCAGCGGACGGTTTCCGCGGGCTGACATCAGTGGTGTGATATTAATGGATCGCGAAATTCTAATCGGTCCTGAACGCAACAATCATGTTCAAAGCGGGCTGATCGCCGAAGCGATTACATTGTTTTTGCAGGACGGCCAAATCCGGTGTCGAAGCAACCAGCTGGTATACGCCGGCGGCAGTGCCCTGGGTTCAGATCAGACATTGCCGATGGACACACAGATTGAAGCAGGAGATTTTCGATTTATTCTGACGACACATAATAATTAGAAGGTAAAGACGGGACAGACAGATGGCAAGATACCAGTACCAACATGGCGACAAACCGTTGGCCGGATATACGATCCAGCGAGCCGTGGGACGGGGCGGCTTCGGCGAGGTGTATTACGCCACCAGCGACACCGGGCGACAAGTCGCTCTCAAGGCCGTGCAGACCTATGAACAGATTGAGCTGCGGGGTATTCAGCAGTGCATGAATCTGAAGAGTCCTCACTTGGTATCGGTGTTTGACGCTAAATACAATGACGACGGCAAGCTGTTTGTGATTATGGAATATGTCTCCGGGCCTTCGCTGGCCGATATGATTCAGTCATCCTCCGGTGGACTGGGTATCCAGAAAACCGCGTTCTTCCTTCGCGAAATTGCCAAGGGACTGAACTATCTGCATGACAGCGGCATCGTACATCGCGATCTCAAGCCCGGCAACATTTTTTACGAAGACGGACAGGTCAAGATCGGCGATTACGGACTCAGCAAGGTGATCAATACCAGCCGCTACAGCAATCAGACGATTACGGTCGGCACGGTGCATTATATGGCCCCGGAGATCGGGGTCGGCAAGTACGACCGCAGTATTGATATTTACGCACTGGGCGTGATGCTGTATGAGATGCTGACCGGCCAACTTCCCTATATTGGGGCCAGTCCGGCCGAAGTTTTAATGAAGCACATGAGTGCGACACCTGATTTAACCGGACTGGATGAAACATTTGCACGGGTCATTAAAAAGGCAATGGCCCGTGATCCGCAGGATCGATACAGCACCGTCAAAGAGATGGTCGAAGACGTTTTCGGAGCCGATCAGATTCAGCAGAGCATGTCGCAATTCAGCCCGATGGAACTTTCGATGGCCGCCGAGAAGGTGGCTGAAAAGATGCAGAAACAGCCCGCACCGCCGGTATCCCCGGTCCCTGAAAAGCCGACCAAAAGCGATAAGCTTTATCAAGGTATCGATAAAAACCACAGTGTTTTTTACCGGGAAAGCACCGAGGAACTTCGGGCTGCTGCGGCTAGGGATCCACTCAGTAAGAAGCGGCGTATTTTGTTGGCATTGCTGACCAGTGCGGTTTTGTCACTGGCGGCAGGTTTATTAATCGGCTCCTGCCCCGACGAGATCGGGGGCATTGGTTTCTTGACATTTTTAATGATCATTGGTGGAGCCGGGGGGATTTTGCTGTCGCGATACAAACTCTTGAAAGGTATGGAAGCCAACATGTTTCGCAACTGGGCGGCATCAGCGGTTGCCATTCTCCTGGCGGCGTTGGTGTCTTATGTTATGTGGGAAGATGGCCCGGATGAATTTCAGGCATCCTACATGAAAGGAACATTTTTTGCGTTGGCGGCGCTGGCGATTCCAAACTGGTGGAAACTGACGGATGTCCACCGAAAAAATCGCGTGTCCCTGGCTCCGGCGACCGGACTTGGTATCATCGCCTTTATCATCGCCTCCATTTTTGGCGGCCAGCCGGTCATCAGCATTGCTGTCGTTGCGGGGATTTGTCTGTATGTACAAATCCTGTGGCCCTATGTCGGCGCCGGGGTGGCGGTTATAACACCTGAAAAAGAAAAGCCAAAGCCAATTCCTATGCCCGTTCGGACGATGCCTGCAGGAACCAGCCCTTATAAACGCTCTGTAGCGGCAATTTTATGCGGCATCGTACTCCTGATACCAATAGCAGGCACGCATCGTTTTTATGTCGGCAAGATCGGAACGGGTCTCTTATGGTTTTTTACGGGAGGTCTATTCGGTATTGGGCAACTAATCGATTTTATTTTAATCCTCTCTGGCGAGTTCAGCGACAAACAGGGACGAAAACTGCTTGTTTGGGACGGCGAAAAAAGAACTCCAAAGCAACCGTACGCGACATCGCCCGCCCCGGCGTCAGGGACAAAAAGCACGACAATCGTGATCGAAGATCCGACGGCAAAAGCCGGGATTTTAAACATTATCTGCGGTTTGTTCGGCTACCTGTTATTTATCATCGGGCTTATTACTTTGTTAGCGGCAGCACTACATGTACCGACTATTATTGCGGTCTGTTTTCCGGAGGATGCTGTTGCCGGCTTCGAGCAGTTCTGGGGAACGCCCAACTGGCCGAAAGCAATGGAGAATATTGTCATGGGCATAGCATTATGTGTGCTGACGATCGCGGCGATTTTTATTCTCGTCTTGCGCAGGCGCGACGGCGCGGCTCCTATTGTTCGTTTCACGATTGCAATGGTGTTGCTGACAATCGCAGTGGTGATTGTTTGTGAATCTGTCTCACCTGTCCAACTGGATGGTTCTCTGATCGGAAAACCAATCGGAGTCGTATTTGAACAAGTTTTCGGAAGAAGGGTTGACGAGGAGATTTTAGCATCGCTGGCCTTTTTTATTCCGGCGATGATTCTGCTGGCGTGGCCGCCGAAGCGAAAGCCCCCCCAGATTGTCGCCTTTAACCCGGAAACGCAATAAACGCAACCATAACATCCGTATTTGGAGTTTAATAATGGCTCTCACATTTATCATGTTAATACCTGGTTTATTGATTGCCCTGGCATTGCTTGCGGGTTTCATTGTTCTTCTTGTCAAAGGCGGGGCCGGTGTGCGGTGGTTCTTCGCCATCCTTTTGCTGCTGACCGTGATCGGTTTCTTCGGCCTGTTTTCCATGCGTGTTAGAAAGATTTCGGAAACTCATGTAATTTTGCCCTCAAACACGACAGCAGCGGTATCCGTCTCGCAGGGAACGGCTCCTGAGATCGTCAAAAGTGATGTTGTCTGGCGACAGGGCTTGGAAGAGGAATTGGTTCCGGATGTGTATTCCGGCACGAAAATCGCCGCGTATGGTTTGGGTGTGCAATTACAGGAAACATTTGCGGCGCTGCCACAGATGCCAAAACGGATCGTGATTGCCGAAGGCAACGGAGAGATTGATATTGTTTTATTGGAACAACTGCGGCGCGGGTTAAAATTCATCCTGCCGGATGTTGACATCGTTATCGCATCAGAAGCACCCGAAGGGCAAGTTTGGATATCATTACAGCTCAAAGATGTCGAAAGCCGTCAGATCGAAACGCCCGAAATACAGAATGCCGATGCTATTCGTCTGTCCCAATTACTACAGGCCGGAAGCCGGGGTGTTTTGCAGGCTGTGGTTCAGTCAGCAGATAATAAATATGCCAAACAGGTTGAATTCGACAATTGTCTGTGGCTGTATCATACGGAGAAATTTCGTTCCTCTGCCATCGGGCACCGATGGGCGGTGATCGCTTCAAAAGAGACAGCGGTTACAAAGGAGCAGGCCATTGAGAAAGTCGCCGAAGCGGCTCGACAGTATCTGACTGAGCAGGTTGGAATGCAAAACATTCAGAAAATCGACCTGCGAGACTACGGATTCATCGTCGATGAATACACCCAACGGCTGCAGGGCTTGTCCGGCCCGATCTGGCGGGCGGCTGTTTTGCTGGAGTTGTCGCCGGAACGGCTGCAGAAACTAGGGCGAGATAAGCCTGTCGTTATCCGGAACGTAAGAAAAACATGGGCTTACCACATTTTTTCGCTGGTCGGGATGATTCTGCTGATCGGTGTTCTTTCAATGCTTGTTAATGCATTGACGAAGGGATATTATTCTACGGTTATTGCGATTGTCGCAATCGGGCTTGTTGGGACATTTGTTCTATTGATGATGCTCGCCTGATCGAGTACAATCGTTGTCGTCAAATGGGGGGTTGAACTTAGGGAAAACGATGGGCGAAATGACACAGGCCGAACTGTACCTGCTGGATCAAATCCGACAGGGAAATGATCGGGCGTGGTCGCAGTTTGTACAGCGTTATCACGGTCGGCTGTTTGCCTATGCGCGCCAGCAGTTGGGGCAAGCCGCGGATGCCGAGGATATGGTACAGGAGGTCTTTGTTAGCTTTATCCGAGCATTAAATACCTATCGCGCTGAGAGTAGTGTAGAAAGTTTCCTGTTTGTCATCTTGCGAAGAAAGATCATCAGCGTATATCGCAAAAAGAAAACACAACATGTTGGCCTTATTCAGGATATGTACTCCGCCGGTTCCCAAGAATTATCCGATCCTTTTTCAGGTTTTCAGGGTACCGAATCCACTGCCAGTACCTATGCCCGGCGTGATGAGCAGAAGGAAAAGCTGTTTTTGGCCCTGTCCAGGACGATTATATTATTATTGGATAAAATCAAAACAGCGTTGAATTTTGAACACCTTAAGATCATTGAACTGCTTTTTTATTGTCAGTTGTCAAATTCTGATGTTGCCGCTGCCTTAAAAATTGACCCTGGCAGAGTGGGCGTCCTGAAATGTCGATGGATCAAAAAAATCCAATGTGATTTGGCGACCATTGAAGCCACAGAGTTCTCCGAGACGGACCTGGAGGGGTTGCTGGCACAGATATGGCAGCAGTATCGCCCCAGCTGTCCCAAAAGAAGCACAATCGGGGCTTTTTTG
>CALETL010000198.1 GCA_937920485.1 uncultured Phycisphaerae bacterium | reverse complement strand
CTGAACGGATTCGCCCACCTCAATAAACGCCGCAAAATGCATCACTGCTTCAATACGGTATTTTTGAAGAGTTTCAAGGGTGAAATTGAAGTCTCCGAAGTCCCCCAAAACGAACTGAACATTTTGAATTGCCTCACGGTGGCCTTTGCTCAAATTGTCAAAAACAACCGGTTCACAGCCCTCACTCGCCAGCATGGCCGTCATATTGCTGCCAATATATCCGGCTCCACCGCAAACCAAAACCCTCATCGACTTTTTCCTTTTAGAATATCCTGCTGTATCAGTTGGAGAATTTTTTGTTCCAGGCTGTGATCCGGACCGCCGTCCAGCCATTCGATTCCATGCATTCGTTCCGGGTCAATATCAAGCCTTTGTTCACGGTTATGGCTGTCTGTATAAAGCCCACCCATATGTGCAAATCCTTGAATTGGCCGTTCAGGAATCGACAACCTCGACACCTGTACACGGCACTGGATACAGGTTGTTGTATTCTCCGGAGAAAAGTCCAGCTCGACAACACGCCGAATGCTGTGAATGTTGGCCTGTTTACGAGCAACGGTAGAGGCGTTATCTTTTCTCCAGAACTCAAAGAACTGAGCTCCGGAAAGAGGACGTGTTCGGATATAACAAGCGTCCAGGTCGTTTTTTTCGAGGTCAAAATGCATCTTCTCTAAAACCGTTTGTGCCGATTCCATTGCTTGGTCGGTCAGCGTGTTTGACAGACAGACCGGATCACTGGACAGTGCTTGCTCCTGAGACGCGCAGCCAATAATCAGAGTACAAACGGTCGTTACTATCGTAGCAAACAGGATTTTCTTCATACGAGTCCTTTCATATTAAAATTATGAAGCTGGATTATATCTGCAAATTGCCCATCTCTCAAGTCCCAAGGTGACATTTTCTTTTTGTTTTGCGAATTGGACAAAACCGCCGTATCCTGCCGATAATCAGTTCAGAACCTATTATGCTGAATACTCAAGTAACACGATTAAGAGAAAAGCTTAAAACACTGCCTCTGGGAAGTGTCACGGAGACCTTTTTGGACTATTTGACCGTCGAGGCGGGGTTGTCAGTCAATACAGTACTGGCGTATGGGCGAGATCTGCTCAGATTTACAGAATATTGCCATTCTGAAAAGGTTGAAAAAATTGGCGATATTTTACCGACAACGGTGTACGGCTATCTCCAAAAGCTTTCTAAACTCGGACTGGCAGAAAACAGCATCAGCCGCAATTTGGTGGCAATTAAAATGCTGCTTCGTTTTGGCGTATTGACCGGCCTTATCAGTGAGGATATGACGGATGTCCTTGAAGGGCCGAAATTATGGAAGAAACTGCCTGCCATTGCCAGTAAAGACCAGGTTTTCGCGTTGCTTTCTGCACCGTGTCCTGACGATCCTTACTATTTACGAGACAAGGCTCTTCTGCAGGTTCTTTATGCCACGGGTGCACGTGCCTCAGAAGTTGTCGGACTGAAGATCAAAGACGTTAATTTGAGCATTGGATATGTCCGCTGTTTCGGCAAGGGTCGAAAAGAGCGAATTGTTCCATTGGGAAAAATGGCTGGACAGACGATTACGGCCTATCTACAGGAATTACGGCCTCAACTGGAAAAACAGCACAGTGCGGGTATGCTGTTTCTGTCACGGACAGGCCGACCTATGGACCGGATTGAGCTGTGGCGGATCGTCAAAAAATATGCATTACGTGCCGGAATGCCCAAAAATATGACAGTGCATACACTGCGGCATTGTTTTGCAACCCATCTTCTCTCCGGCGGAGCCGATCTGCGGGCACTTCAGGAAATGCTGGGACACGCGGACATCAAAACCACACAAATCTACACACATGTAGACAATGAGCGTCTTAGAAGCATCCATAAGAAATACCATCCGAGGGGATGATATAGTATCCTGCGATCATAGTATATGCAAGCGGGCATTTGGGGGTCTGTTGTTCAGATCAATGATCGCATAGCAGCCATTTCTGAACGGACCGGGATTAACCATTACTGTTGAGCCGATTTGGTCGATCCCGCGAGCTTCATGGATATGCCCGTTAATAGCTACGAGCGGGGCGTGATCTTCGATAAATGATCGTATCGTATGGTTTCCTTTGTGCCGCATACCTGTCTGTAAGTCGAGATCCGTGCCCCATGCGGGCTGATGTGAAACCAGAATGGTTGGCTTTTGTGGCTGAGCAGTCAAATACTGTTCCGCTGACAAAATGGATTCTTCGGAGGCAGGATATGGAAATCCGATGAAAATGACTCCATTCATCTCGACAGGGTTATTCATGAGACTAACGCCCTCCTGTTCGAGGGTTTCATCAATCTCAGTCGGGTCGCAATTGCCACAAACGCCCAATAATGGTTTTCCAAAAGCACGTAATGCCGTCAAAATCGATACCGCCTGCTGCCGTGAGCCAAAATCGGTAATATCTCCCGCCAAAAGGATCGCATCACAATCTTTTGCAGCGTTTGCCAATAAAGGAATATGTTTTACTTGGCCGTGAATGTCAGCCAATGCCATCAATTTCATTCGTTTTTCTCCAATATTTCCGGTTCATTGTACTAACAGAACCATTTATGTCAAATCGGAAAGTCTGTTGGCTTTTTAATGCCCATTTGATATAATCAACCGACAAATAGTAAACGATGAAATCCTGTATAATGAGGTGCATTTATGGTTATTGTCATGAAACCCGGCGCAAGTCCGGATCAAATTCAGCATGTGATTGACCTTGTCCGTGATTATGGACTGAAAGAACATCCGATTTATGGTACGGATCGGACAGTAATCGCCTGTATCGGAGATAAGCGTGCGGTTGACAAGGGAGCGATAGAAAATGCTCCCATGGTCGAGAAGATCGTGCCCATTCTGTCTCCCTATAAAATGGCATCTCTGGAAGTTAAAAAGGACCGGACACAAATCTGCATCGGTCCCAATCAGGTTCCCATCGGAGGGACAAAGGTCGGTATCATTGCTGGGCCCTGTGCCGTTGAAAGCAAAGAGCAAATCCTCACAGTTGCAGACGCAGTCAAGGAAGCCGGTTGTATTGGTCTTCGCGGCGGGGCCTATAAACCCCGCACCAGTCCTTACAGTTTTCAGGGGATGGGGTTAGATGGATTGAAAATCCTTGCCGAGGCTCGCGAAAAGACGGGATTAGCTATCGTGACAGAGGTGATCGGCCTGGAATATGTCGAAACCGTCGCAGAATACAGTGATGTTCTCCAGATCGGCGCACGGAACATGCAGCATTATCCCCTGCTGGAAGCAGTTGGTAAAACCCAAAAGCCGGTTCTTCTAAAACGCGGCATG
>CALETL010000197.1 GCA_937920485.1 uncultured Phycisphaerae bacterium | reverse complement strand
GGTATGCCCAGAACCATCCTTATCATGACAGTTCGATTGAGATTCATCCGCTTTACTCTTACAGCATGAACGCTTATCTTGGACTAGAGTTGTTTGACGGCGTCTTGAAAACATCTGAAGTGATAAACCCTGCAGGTGTTTTTGTTTTTACTGAGGAAAATATGTGGCCGATTCCCGGGCTTACTGACTCGGTTTTGAATGATACTGTGATGCTGTCTCGCTATCCACCTTATGAAACGGTTGATATTAGTGATATGTTCGGAACGTTACATCGTGCCCGAGGCAGCGATTTAACCACCGGAAGTGCAAACCTGGTTTTTGTTGACGGACATGTGGAATCCGTTCATATCGGCGATGAAGACATTGATAAAGCGTTTCGATTGTCCTGGCCCAAGAGCCGGATACCTGAATAATTGATCTGCTTTCGGGCACCACCACAACCCCGACCTGCCGACAACCTTTGATTGATACAAAAAAAAGTCCCGCCCAAAGGGGTACTATATTACTCGTTACTCCCCCATCATTTGACAGATGATTTTTCGAGTCCGGCGGCGGGTGTCAAAATCGACCAGCACGATCTGCTGCCAGGTGCCAAGTGTCAATTGCTGCTTGCAGAAGGGCACCACCAGCGACGGCCCCAGCATCGTCGCCCGCACATGGGCGTGGCCGTTGTCATCGTGCCAGGTTTCTTCGTGTTCATAGCGACCGTTCTGCGGGGCGATTTTTTCAAACGCCGCATTGATGTCGTGATTGACCAGGCCCGGCTCGTATTCGATGGTTGTGATCCCGGCGGTTGAGCCGACATTAAACACTGTGACCGTTCCGTTTGACAGGCCCGACTTTGCCACGGCCTGCTGCACCTCGGACGTAATGTCAACAATATCGCAATGACCCTTGGTGGGGACCTCTAAAGTTTCAGTTTTTACCATTTTTCGATCCCTGTAAACTCACACTTTCGTGATTTTATACCCAACTTACCAAAAATGGGTGAATTATCAAGATTTAGCTTCGTTTGAGGTTATTTTGGTGAGTATTTTTACTTGCGTCGTAAAATTGGCTGCCGTATCATATACTCCGTAAGGTAAAGGAAAACCGTTCATTAAGGAGAGTATATCATGGAAAACAATCCGGCAAGACCCCAGAATATGATCGACACAACCGATGCATTGGAAGCAGCCAGCACCTGTCAGTCAATGAAGAACTTTCTGTTCGTACTGATTCTTCTCGGCTTGATGGTGTGCCAAATCATTTTTTGGATGAATCATTTCGGGCTGGTTGACAAAAACGGATGTTCGGCATGTCAAAATGCATGTCAAAAAACCTGTCCTCAAAAAGAGTGTTCAAAATCCCAGCCGCAGGCCGCCGCTGTCCGATTGATATCCGCCCCGATCTTTTTAGCTGCGGAAGTCGAATCGGCTCCCGCCGAAGCCGAGCCCATTGAACAGGCGGTTAATGACCTTGTTGAATCGGCCAATCAAACGCAGCCGGATAAAGAGATCCTGCTCGAGAAAGACACCGACCGTATCCCCGCGGAAATTCCCACCGAAGATGCCACCCCCGAAATGCTCAACCCCGAAGCATCGCCGGAGGAAGCTGAAGAGGCAGAGCAGGCCGTTGCTATTGATAAAATGGCGCTGTTTCGTATTTCCTGTCGATTTGCCACAATAGCGGTTACGATTTGCAATTACATCATCCTGACCACGGCGATGCTTTACAGTTTGTCGTTGCTGATATGCCTGAAGATATCATTGACGGGCCGTCTTGGCGGCATCAATCATATTGCCCGGGCGTTCTTTATCTCGCTGTTTTTGCTGGTGGTTCTGATTCCGTGGCAAACCGTATTGCCGGGAGTGCTGGTCGGTGCTCTCTGGCAGCCCAGCGCCATGTGCGGATGGGCCAAGGCCGAGACATCGATGTTCTGGAAGATACTATTCTATGGACGCTTTTGCGGTTTGTGGTTTGTGGCGATATGGCTGCTGTTGTGGGTGCAGACACGCTCGGCCAAATGGGCCCGCGCTACGCTCCGCCGCCTTGGTGTCGTACGATAGGAACAGCAATATTTCGAAAATAATGAAACACTGCCCCGGCTGAGACGTTAATATTTTAGCCGGGGTTTGTTTTTAGGCCCCGAAGGGGTCATATACAATAGCCGGTGGTGAAACCACCGGAAAAGGGTCTCTAAATCGCGCAAAGCCCCAAAGGGGCGAAAAAAAATGGACGAAGAGAAGAGCGATAATCTGTATGAATCGGTCAGTATGCAAGTGGGCAAGGATGCGGTTCCGGTTTGTCCAAACTGTTTTGAGCCGTGCGATCCGTTAGCCAATTACTGTCCGCATTGCGACTCTAATGAAGCCATCAATCCCCTGGCCTCTTATATGCCGTTTGTGGATCTTCGTTTCAGGATCGGGATGATTGGTAAATTATGGAGAAAAACACGATCTTCAGGAACTCCGATAGGTTGTCGAATTCTCTATTCTTGTATTTTACTTCTTTTCTTCCCTGTTTTCTATTTGATTATGTTCCCTGTTTCTATTGCTTACAAACACCTTTGTCGAAAAAATAAACTTTGACTTAAAAGACTCTCAATGAAACAAACAATAAGCCGTACAGAGGCATCAGAAAAGCACATCTCTGTACGGCTTTCTTGTGATCCGGTATGCATCATAGCTGCCGGAATAATTACAATTTGTATCCGCTCTTGTTAGAGCACTTCGTCATAAGCACTGGGATCATACTTAATGACAATATTCAAAACGGGCTCAAATCCCCCGGGTATTTCAGTCTCGCCGGTTCGGTTAAAAAACAGATCGCTGTCACCGCTCAATATCATAGGTTCATCAGAATAGTTCAAAACCGAACCGCCAATAATCCCCCCGGCATGTCCAGAGAATGTTACGCCATTGGCGGCGATGCAACCGTTCAGGGTGTCAAAACTTCCCCCCATATCAACAGCAAAACCAGGGGTCATCATAAAGGTACCGGTCTCATCACGCAGAGTGCCGAACGATTCGGAAAGTTGGGCCACAGAACTGCTCGAAACATTGCCATTGAATGTGATCGTATTGACTCCGCTGTTGTCCGTGTAGTCTCCGTCACCGACAATGACGCCGGTGATGTCTGCGTTTCCGGCAAAATTCACCGTGTTGGGCTGCTCGATAAACAGTACGCCGTTTATCTGCGTGTCGGCAGTAAATGTAGGATTTGTTCCGGCGGCAATCCGAACATTGTTCAATGTTGTCAGTGCGTTTAAATCCGTCGACGAATCAATCGTAACCCCGTTTACATATTGCTCGAAATGGCTGGGGTTGGGAATAGGAAACTGGGTTTCAGGAGCGCCGATTTGAACATGGTTTGTAATCGCCTCAATTCCGGTAACAATATCGCCGTTTTCATCGGTGCCGATACCCGCCTGACCGCCCTGAAGCGTTACATAGCCGTCCTCATTGACGATCTTGACATCGCCGGCGATCTGTGAATTACCGATAATCTCCAGTGCATTGTTATAATTCATGCTCTCAATATACACATCAGATTCTACTGCGATTGTTACGCCTGACAATAGAATGTTTCCTTGCAGTTCCAAGGGACCTTTCGTCGCTACGCCAAAGTCAAATACCGAATAAGGTTCGGGCTTTTCGCCATAGATAAAACTGCCCTGGATTTTGCGTTCGATCTCACCAGCGCTTCCGCTAACACGAATATTGATGCAATCGTCACTTTCCCAGACCTCCGCAGTAAAAGACTGATCCCCCGCTAATGTTACGGAGTTGGATAAGTTGCCGATGGAAAGAACTCCGATCTCGGTGTCCTCATTCACGACATAGTCAGTGGTAATACCGTTAGGCAGGATTCCGCTGAGCAGTTGGTCTTTCAATTCTCCAAACCATTGGCTCTGGGGCATCATGCCGGGAATCTCGGCCTGAGCCAGGTAATAGCGAACCACCTCCAGCCCCGATTCCGCGCTGGACCGCGCAGCGTTGGCCTTGTGCAGATTCGAGGCCACCAGCGAGTTACCCGACGACATCGAAAACATCGCCACCGACAGTGCCGAAAAAACCATCACGAACAACATCGCCACCAACAGCGCAATGCCTTTACGCCTTTTTAAATACCGTTTCTTTCTGAACATAATGCAACCCCCCAAACAAAGGTTTGGTTTAGTGTTTCCACTTAAAATATACGATTTATGATTGCTCTAAACAAATAAGAAATGATTGAAAACTTAATTGAAAGTCCGGTTATGATCCTGTAGCATGAAGTCCTCAGTCTTCAGTCCCCAGTCTCCAGAAAAAGATTTAATGCGTTTTATTATCGGAGTTGGATTTCAAAGTATGTCAGCGATGGTTAAGGGAAATCTCATGAGGAACTATAAAAACCTGAAAGCATTTCAATTATCGGACGAACTTGTTCTGATGATTTACAAAGGAACTAATAATTTTCCCAAAGAGGAACTCTTTGGGCTGACAAACCAACTTAGGCGCGCGGCTATCTCTACGGTTTCCAATATCGTTGAGGGCGCATCAAGGAATTCCGAAGTTGATTTTCTGCGTTTTTTGGATATTGCGTACGGATCAGCATGTGAAGTGGAGTATCAGGTATCTCTTGCATTTCGGCTGGGGTATATAAAAGAAACCGGATATCAGGTATTGCAAGATAAATGTTCGCAAACAGCCAAGGTCCTCAACGGCCTGATTTGTTCTCTTCGTAAAAGAAAAACCTGAGGACTGAAGACTGGAGACTGAGGTCTATTTTTCCTCTGCATGGTACGAACTGCGCGTGAACGGTGAACTCTGCACCCAGTTGAAACCCAATTCTCGTACTTGTTGTGCCCACCAATCAAACTTTTCCGGTGTAATATACTCTTCGACTTCCAGAGATTCCTTGCCGGGTCGCAAATACTGTCCCAGAGCCAGCCGATCGCAGCCAATCGCCCGCAGGTCTTTCAGTACTTCCGTTACCTGCTCATCCGTTTCACCCAGCCCAAGCATAAGCGAAGATTTGGTTTCCGTATCCGGCAGGGTTTGCTTAGCTTTTTGCAACAGGTCCAGCGACTGCTGATAATCTCCGCCGGGCCGCGCTTTCGGATACAGCGATGGTACAGTCTCCACGTTGTGCCCGAACACAAACGGCAGGGCGGGCTTCAATATCTCAATGGCCTCTTCCTGAC
>CALETL010000196.1 GCA_937920485.1 uncultured Phycisphaerae bacterium | reverse complement strand
TGCCCCGGTCGGGCAGATTCGGACACATTTTTCCGCGGCTTTTGTCAAGCCGCATACAAACGACTTGTTCAGCGGCACCGTAATCTTTGTTTCAAATCCGCGGCCCTGAAAAGACAAGCCGATATTTTCACCTTCTTTTTTTGCCACTTGGATACACAAGCCGCAATGAATACATTTACCCGGCTCGTATAGTATTTGTTCATGCTCAGTGATCTGCCGGAACAGTTTTTTTTCGCCCTGCCAGGTCCTTTGACGAGCGCCAAGCTCGCTTGCTCTGTCCCGCAACTGGCAAGCATCGGCTTTTCGGCAATCACAATGCAGACAACGAACCGCTTCCTGCTGTGCCTGAACGCCCGTCAATCCGCTTTCAGGCGTTTCCGGTTCGATTCTCGCCGTATTGGCAACTTGTTTCATTAAAATGCTTATTTCTTCCGGCTCAAGCTGTCCGGCACGATGATTGTAATTCTGCTTTGGAACATCCCTTTCATTAAGCAAGAATGATTGTATCGAAAAAGCCGCTTCTTTTCCATCGGCAACCGCGCGAATACATAAATTTCTTGAACCGATACATCCCCCTGCGGCAAAAACACTTTCTGTTGAAGTAGAGTAATCCTGACGGTTTACCTGTATTATATCCGTTTTCGTCTCTACTCCATAAATGTCCGTCGAGTTCGGATCCGGTTTTCCGGTCGCCAGCAAAATTACATCATATTGACTTTTCAATTCAGCCATAGAAACGTCTTTGCCAATGCAAATATTGCCTTTAAATTGGACTCCAATGGACAAAAGCTGTGTGATTTCCTGATCCACAACCTCCATCGGCAACAGTGAACGGTCCATATCAGCATATCGCAACGCTCCGCCGGGACGTTCATGGTCATCATAAATCAAGCATTCAATGCCCGCCTGCTGTAAATAATACGCCGCAGACAGACCGGCTGGCCCTGCTCCGACAATAGCTGCTTTTTTTCCTGTATCTGGTTGACATTCGGGTTTAAAAGGCAAGTCCGAACTCAAATTCATATCCGCAACAAACCGTTTAAGCAAACAGATGGATACCGCATCATCGGCCTGTTTTCGCCGACAGACTTTTTCACACGGTGCCGGACAGATGCGGCCCAAAATTGCGGGTAAAGCAATATCTTTTTTGACCGTTTGGATAGCCGCTTGAAAATCACCGGCCTTTATTTGACGAATCATCAAGGGAATGTTCATCTTTGCCGGACAGCCAACCGTACACGGTCCGACGCAATCGCCCACATGGTCGCTGAGCAGCAATTCAATCGCAGCTTTGCGCGCTTTTTGGATTCCCTCGTCGTCCGTCGTTACACACATATTTTCGGTGACATGTGTTCCACAAGCGGGGACGAGATTTTTGACCCCTTCCACACGAACAACACACACCATGCAGCTCGTAGAGGGCTTGAAATTTTTCGCATAACAGAGCGTTGGAATATAAATACCCGCATTTTCGGCCGCTTCAAGAACCGTACTGCCTTCGGAAACCTGAACATCTCTATTGTCTATTTTCAAGGGTATCATTTAACCTCCACAGCGTCTGCCGGACACACTTGCTTACAGGTACCACAGTGAATGCATTTTTGCTGGTCGATAATATGTTTCTCGTAGGGCGCCATTGCAATCGCATCCACGGGACAGTGTTGGGCGCAAATCGTGCAGCCGATACAATCATCGGTAATCGAATACGAAATCAGGTCCCGGCATTTACCTGCGGGGCAGACACCTTGTACGTGAGCCTCGTACTCATCTCGAAAATGTTCAATCGTTGAAAGTACCGGATTGGGAGCGGTTTTGCCAAGGCCGCAGATGCTGGTGTTCTGAATCAGTTGCGCCAGTTCCTGTAATTTTTCAATATCGCCGGACTGGCCTTGTCCTGAACAGAGTCTCTCCAGAATTTCAAGCATTCGTTTAGTCCCGACCCGGCAGAATGTACAACGTCCGCAGGACTGCTGCTGGGTAAACTCCAGAAAATATCGGGCGATATCCACCATGCAATCAGTTTCGTCCAATACAACCATTCCCCCGGAACCCATGATCGCTCCAGCAGTATGCAATGATTCGTAATCGATAGGTGTATCCGCCATGGATGCGGGCACACAACCGCCGGAAGGACCGCCGATCTGGACGGCTTTGAGTTGATTATCTTTTTCAACGCCGCCACCGATATCATCAACGATCCGGCGTATCGTCATGCCCATCGGTACTTCGATCAGGCCGCCGCGTTTGATTTTTCCGGCTAAGGCAAAAACCTTAGTGCCATTGCTGCCAGAGGTGCCTAATTCAGAGAACGCCGGTGCACCGCTGCGAAGAATCCAGGGGATCAGCGTGTAGGTTTCGACATTGTTGACCAGTGTGGGCCGTTGACGCAGACCGGAACGTGTTGGATACGGTGGACGCAGTCGCGGGGCCGGACGTTTGCCTTCGATACTTTTAATGAGAGCCGTCTCTTCGCCGCATACAAAAGCACCGGCACCGGCATAGACTTCCAGATCAAACGAGAATTTGCTGTCGAGAATATTCTCCCCCAGGTATCCGCGCTTTTCACAGGTTTTGATGGCATCGGTAATGCGACTCAGGGCCAGCGGATATTCGGAACGAATATAGAGAACGCCCTTGTCGGCTCCGATGGTCCATGCGGCGATCGCCATGCCCTCAAGAACACGGTAAGGATAGGATTCCATCAGCATTCGGTCCATGAACGCACCGGGATCGCCCTCGTCGCCATTACAGATAATATACTTCTGATCTGAAGATGCTTTCTGTACCGCATGCCACTTTAAGTGAGTCGGATACCCTCCGCCTCCCCTGCCACGCAAGCCGGAATTTTCAATTTCTGACAGAATGGATTCCGGAGTTTGTTCGGTCAGACACTTTCGCATAGCTTCAAAACCGCCTCCGGCTTCATATTCTTCAATATCAAGCGGAGCGATTTGTGCGGCGTGCTCAGTAGCGATCTGCTTTTGCTGGTTGAGGTAGTCATCCACAGAATGGTCACGAATACTCAGCGAATACCGAATGGGACCGTGCCCGATGCGGTCATCCAATAATGTGTCAATGAGATGGCCGACATGAGATTTGATTCGAGACGAAACGCCGGTCGGCTGAAAATGCCTGCGGATAATCGAAATGGCATCAGCGGGCTTTGCCTGTCCATAGCGGAAGGCCTGACCGTCGGACATAACAACCTCGACCATCGGCGCCAGAAAACTCATGCCGTGACAGCTTGTGCCTTTAACCTTGACCGGAACACCGAGGGTATCGACAGCTTGTTTTAATGCCTCGTAAACCTTGTCGCTACCAACCGCGCGGCAACTGGAATCCAGACAGATACGTACCTGCCCGGTAATGGCTTTATCACGGCGGCCTTTGGCGGACACAGTAGCGGTATGCTTTTGCTGTTCGAGAAAATCCTGCAGAACCGGTCCGACGGTTTCGCCGGTCAGGTGGCCATAGATCACATCGTCGATCTGCACCGCCGGAGCCAACATACAGCAGCCCAGACAAGCGACTTTTTCGACCGTAAACAATTTTTCAGCATCGGTGTCATCATCAGGAGCGATATCCAGATAACGCTGAAAGGCCTCGTAAATTTGGTTGGCGCCTTTAACATGGCAGGCAGTACCGATACAGACTTTGACAATGTGCTTTCCGGCGGGTTTCAGACGGAACTGATCATAGAACGTCGCGATTGACCACAGGCCGGATAATGTGCACTCGGTCGTCTCGCCCAATCGTTCGATGGCTTCCGGCGGCAGATAACCAAACTGCTCCTGAACCGCCTGCAACAACGGTAACGCATCGGATGGTTTTGTGCCGATTCGCTGAACGATCGCATCAACAGAATTCAGATCGATCTCGCTCATTTCGGCGCCCCAATGGCATACAGATTTTCATCGCCCCGAATATAAATG
>CALETL010000195.1 GCA_937920485.1 uncultured Phycisphaerae bacterium | reverse complement strand
GCCCGCGGCGGTAAAAAAGGATGCGGGGGTCAAAAAGAAAGCAATTGTCTATTTAAGGTCTGATGCAGAAGAACATCTTGACACACTCAGCAGCAAAAAACAAAAACTGTTGGTCGAGATAATGAAATCTGCTGATGCGATTGATATTGATTCGGCGATGGACAAGCAGGCACTTTTAGAAACGGCCGAATGCACCGAAAGCCCGCTCAAACAGCTCGTGCGAAAACAGATCGTTAAGCTTGCGAAAAAAGAAGTTCTGCATGCGCTGCCGGTGGTGCCGGAAGGGTTATCTTTTGAGACTAAGAAGGTCGTGCTAAATGATGACCAGCAGCGAGCTCTTGATTTTGTAAGTGATGAGATCACGCAGGGGCGGTTTGGTGTTTCGGTTCTCCATGGCGTGACCGACAGTGGTAAGACGGAAGTGTATATTCGGGCGATTCAGAAATGTGTATCCGCAGGTAAGCGGGCGATTGTGCTGCTGCCGGAGATTGCCCTGACGGCCCAGACGGTGCAGCGATTCAGCAGCCGGTTTGAAAATGTCGCGATTTTGCATTCTCAGCTATCCGGCCCCCAGCGAAACGCCCAATGGAAAAACATCAAAAGTGGCCAAGCCGACGTGGTTATTGGGGCTCGGTCGGCAATCTTTGCCCCGGTCAGCGATCTTGGCCTGGTTGTCGTGGATGAAGAACACGAAGGAAGTTATAAGCAGGATACGGTTCCCCGCTATCATGGGCGGGATGTGGCGGTTAAGCGATCCGCTCTGGCGAATGCTCATTGCATTCTCGGCTCAGCAACGCCATCACTGGAAACACTGCACAATTGCACAACGAAAAAGCATTACACCTTGCTGAAACTGCCAAAACGAGTCAATGATCTGCCGATGCCTGAGATGAAGCGGGTGAATATGCTGACGGCGTTTGCGGACACCGAGCATAAGGGTGTTCAACTGCTCAGCCCCCAACTTCGTGAACATCTAATGAAGGTTCTCGAACGAAAGGAACAGGCGATTTTGCTGCTAAATCGTCGGGGCTACAGCAATTTTATCTATTGCCCGTCCTGCCGGCATTCGCTGAGATGTCGAAACTGCGATGTGACGTTGACCTTTCATAAAAAGAAACAACTGGAAGGGCGGAAAGAAACTGTTCTTGGTAGGCACATGTTCGGCGGCTATGCCATCTGCCATTACTGCCTGGCGAAAACGCTGGTCCCGCAGACTTGCCCTCTGTGCAACTCGAAAATGACAATGATCGGCTTGGGTTCACAGCGGCTGGAAGAGGAACTGGCGAAAAAACTGCCTGCTGCGCGGGTGAGGCGGATCGACAGCGATGCGATGGCGGGTAAGGATTATTACTCGGTATTGAGGGACTTTGCGGAAGGAAAAATTGATGTGCTGGCCGGAACGCAGATGCTGGCCAAGGGACTGCATTTTCCAAATGTGACGCTGGTAGGCATTATCAGTGCTGATACAGCCCTGTTTTTACCGGACTTTCGGTCGAACGAGCGGACATATCAGCTCATCAGCCAGGTGGCCGGCAGGGCGGGCCGCAGCGAAAAGGGCGGTACCGTCTATGTTCAGACCTTTTTTGCGAATCAGCCGGCGATTGAATTTGCACTCAAAGGCGATTTTTCGGGATTTATCCAGCAGGAGATGGAGCATCGGGCGGCGTGCAACTTACCGCCGGGATGGCGGATGGCGATTGTGGCGATGCGGGATCCGAAATTTGACCGGCTTACTGACGCGGCGGAACAAATGAAAGAGCGGCTGAACGGGATTATCAGTGCTGAAAAGCTTGATATTTCAATGCGGGGGCCGCAGGAGCCGCCCGTTTCGCGGATCCAGCGCCAGCATCGGCTGCATTTTATCCTGCAGTCGCCTTCGGTTGCGGCGATCCAGCGGCTTTTTGGCCTGTTAAGGGGGATGTCACCGCTAAAACCGGCAGTCCAGACACAGGTCGATGTCGATCCAATCGGCGTTTTATAGCTTGATTTTCGATGGCCAATAAGGTATATTCACAAATTCTTTACGGAGAGTAGCTCAGCTTGGCCAGAGCGCTGCGTTCGGGACGCAGAGGTCGCAGGTTCAAATCCTGTCTCTCCGACTGCCTTTCAAGGTTGGAGGTTCACATGTCCTATTTCTCTAACACTCCACAAATGAAGAAGTTGCAGGAATTCAGGTTGACTGAGAGGCTCATTTTGACGATAATCATTGAGACATCATTCCCAATTATATTGATAGATTGTTCTTATGACAGATATCGAAAAACCGAATCAAAAGGAACATCCTGACCTCTATAAACGCTCCATCAAGGGCGGCTACTGGGTCTTTGGGATCAAATTCGCCACGCAATTTCTGGGATTTGTCAAGTCGATTATTGTTTTCAACTTCCTGTTTAAGCAGAACCTCGAACTGATTATTGTTGCGAATCTACTCATGGCGGCGCTGACCACCTTTTCTGAAAGCGGCTTTCGTGCCGCTCTGGTGCAAAAGAAAGAGGATATCGAGGATTATCTTGATACCGCATGGGTGATCGGCATCCTGCGGGGGATTTTGCTGTTTGTCGCGATCTATTTCGCCGCACCGTTGTTTGTGTCGTTTCAAGTGGAGACGGAGAAGATTCCGCTGGCGATTTCCGTCGTTCGTGCGATGGGCGTGTGTTTTCTGATCAGGGCGTTCCAGAATATCGGTACTGTTTATTTCCAGAAAGAACTGCAATTTCATAAGACCTTTTGGCTAAGGATGGCCGGCACACTGACCGACATCGCACTGTCTATTGCCCTAGTTCTGATCTACAAAAGCGTCTGGGCCTATGTCATCGCCCGGTTGGCCGCGGCAATCGTTAATCTATCGATGAGCTATCTACTTTGCTCCTATCGACCGAAATTTCATTTTGTGCCGCAAAAGGCACGCGAACTGTGGAAATTCGGAAAATGGCTCTTCGGGGCTAAGATTATCGGGTACTTGCTGAACGAAGGCGACGACTTGTTCGTCTCGTTCTATCTCGGTGGCGGCCCGCTGAAACTCTATCGATATGCCTATCGGTTTTCACAGATGCCAGCGACACACTTTGCGAGTCTGATTTCAGGCGTTAGTTTTCCGGCATATTCTAAGATACAGCACGATCTTCTCAGGCTTCGCGATGCCCACTTAAAAGTTCTTCAATCTACAGCTATGATCTCTGTTCCTATGTCTTTTTTGATCTTTGTGATGGGGCCTGATTTTGTAAAACTCTTTCTTATCGAAGAATC
>CALETL010000194.1 GCA_937920485.1 uncultured Phycisphaerae bacterium | reverse complement strand
ATCCAGATCCCCGCCTGTTTCGCCGAGAGCTTTTTTGCAATCCATCATTCCCTGTCCGCTCATCTTGCGGAGTTTCATGACTGTTGCTGCTTTAATTTCCGCCATTTTTTTGAACTCCTATGTTCTATTTAGACTTTTCTCTTTGTGTTATTAACATATCTATTACTATGGAAAATAAGCTGGCCCCTGCATCGATATCCGTCTGCCGGGACCAGCATATCAATCATTAACGATAAATCAAACCATATTACTGAGTACCGGCTTCGGTAGTCTCAGGCACCTCGGAAGCTTCCGGGGCCGGAATCTCGGGAGCCTCGGCCGGGGCCGGTGACGGCTCCTCATTCTGGGGCTCTTCCTGAGCGCTGGCCAGCACACGACGACGTGAAGAACGTGCTCTTTGTGCTCGAGCACCTGCCATCGTCGTCACATCTTCCTGCTTGACCATGGTTTTGCCTTCAGCAATCGCTGGTGCCAGTTGATCCATCAGTATCTCAATAGCTTTGATCGAATCATCATTAGCCGGAATAGCAACATCAACCGTATCCGGATCTGAATCCGTATCCATCACGGCGATTGTCGGAATCCCCAGTTTTTTGGCTTCGCGTAAGGCAATGTATTCTTTTTTCGCGTCCACCACGACCATTACGCCGGGCATACGACTCATTTTTCGAATACCGTCAAGATTTGTTTTGATCTTAGAAAGTTCGCGTTTCAGGCGTGCCCCCTGTTTTTTACTCTGGGCTTCGATGCTGCCGGAGGCCTCCATTGCTTCCAGTTCCTCCAGGCGTTGGAGCCGGGAACGAATTGTCCGGAAGTTAGTCAATGTCCCTCCCAACCATCGCTCAGAAACATAATGCATCCCGCATTTTCCCGATGCATCCTGAATCGCTTTCTTTGCCTGACGTTTGGTGCCGACAAATACAACGTCACGACCATTCGAAACCACATTGCCAAGGAGCTTTTTAGCGATCATCAGCCCCTTTAGGGTTTCCTTCACATTAATAATGTGGATCATACCGCGTTTGCCGAAGATATACGGCTGCATCTTCGGGTTCCAGCGGCTGACCGCGTGTCCAAAATGTACGCCCGCGCCAATTAGTTCGCGAGCAAGTTCCTTATTCACAGAAACTTACCTCCAATTTAGAAAAAGTATTCATTCAGTTAACGTACCAACTCTGCCCGGTTACACAACCGGCAAGGGGACTAAAATACAGGATTTGACCTGTTTTTGTCAAGAAATTATAAAAAAAAGTGGAAAAATAATGACTTTTTTTGAATTTTCGATGTCTATATTAGGAAAAAATGGTTTCCGCCTCATACCGAACAGAAGTAAAAGCCGTTGCAGAATTTAAAGGAGAATCCTCAAAGTCAACAAGAAAAGGGGTCTGAGGGGCTGTTGAAAAAGTCAATCTATGATATTTCTATCCGGTCACAATGTGCGTTCTTGTGCGATAAATGCGGGTGTTTGTTCCTGCCAAGTACTGATGCCGGGGTTTTTCAACAGCCCCTCTGACCCCTCTAATTTTTTGTGTGTTTACCGAAGCAGTGAAGTTTTGAGCCGGCGCGGAGATAGATTTTGCCTTCGGCAGGGACGATTGCTGAGCGGCATAATTTTTCGTTGAAGTCGGCTGAGGAAATAAGCTTATATTCATCCCCTGCGGCCAAAACAACGACCTGACCATTCATACTGATGCAGTAAACTTTGCCGTCGGCGGCGGTGGGAGACGCCTGAAAGACCCCTTTGACGGGCAGTTTGTGCTGCCAGACAATCCGGCCTGTTTGCGGCTCGATACACACCATCTTTCTTTGCTGTTCCTGCAGCACATACAGCCGGTTCCGGTACAATACCGGCGAGGCAATCCAGCATTTGTTGTCCTGGAAAGTCCATGCAAGAATGGTATCATCCATGAGTCCTTTGCCGCCGGCACGGAGGGCAAACAGCGGGCGACGTTCCGGCCGGATGATAAAGATAAGACCGTCCTGTGCGACCGGCGTTGGGACATTATGCTCGGTGTCGGATCTTCTGTCGGGGGGCGTAAACCACCATCGCCACAATTCCGCTCCGGTGGCGGGGTCGTGGCCGGTAACACATTCGCCAGCGGGGATAATGATTTCTTTGCGGCCGTTCCATTCATATGGATACGGTGTGATATAGGCCTCGCGAGAGGCATCTTCGGCATCGGTGTCGCGGATCTGCTTCCAGCGTGTCTCACCGGTCAGCGAATCGACGGCCAGCAGGTATGAGTCTATCGGTTCGGTGCGGTCCTTATTGAGTCCATAGGCATCCGGTTTTTCGTTTTGCATGACGGCGATATACAAAATGCCTTCATACAACAGCGGACTGGAACTGTATCCGAAACACAGAGCGAATTCGCCGTACTCTTTGGCGAGATTACGCTGCCAGACGGGTTTGCCATCCATTGTAAATGCGGCCAGGTCGCCGCTGCCGGCCATAAACCAGACATGTTTGCCGTCCGTTACCGGTGAGGGAGCGGTCATATCGTAAACATTCTCTATCGTGCGATTGGCGCCTAAGTTAACCTTCCACAAAATCTGCCCATTGTCGGCATTCAGGGCAATGGCCTGCACGGTTTTTGAGGCTTTGTCGGCGGCGGTAATAAAGACATAAGAATCCCATACGATCGGCGTCGAGGTGCCGGCCCCGGGCAAAGTAGCCGTCCAGAGAGTGTCATTGGGACCCTCCTTGATTTGGGGCAGTCCCGTTTCGGGTGAAGAACCGTCCTGCTGGGGCCCTCGCCATTGCGGCCAATTTTCAGAAAGAGCGGTTTGAGAAAGGAAAAACAAGATGAAACTGCAAAGCAGAAAGCGTTTTACATACTGCATAGGACGAACTCCGTTAGATTTATGTCAACTTACAAGCCCGAAGCATAAACGACGAGAAAAGTTCTAATCTGTTCGGCAGTTTACCCTAAACACTCCTCCATATCAAGACTCTTTGCCTGCGGTTCAATCTGAATCATAAATCGACTTTCAATCCTTTTTCGCTATCGGCAGCCCATTCCTTCAACTGCTTAAGGAGCATTTTCAGTTCCCGGCTGCTTTCGATAAGATTTTCATACAACCGCCCGTCATTAACCATCTTGCCCGCGGTGCCGCTGCCGGCATCGATCTTTGCCAACAATTGCCGCATTTGTGACAGCGTCCCTTCCAACTGCTCTGCTGCAATGGCCACTTTATCCCCAATTACCTCTATTTTTTCAGCGCCTATATCAGAAAATTTTTGGACAGATTGAAGTGTCGCATCGGCCTGTAAAGACGCCATCTCAATATTAGCGACCATTTTCTTAATATTAGTCTGGTTCTCGCTATCTCCAATGATGGCATTTGTATTCTCGGTAAGAGCGGTCATGGAATCTACCAGGTCCTCTAATTTATCCTGAACCTCCGGCGGGAAAAAGTCGCTTGCCATACCAACCTGGCCGTCTTTCTTGATTGTTTCATTTTTCAAAAATCTATCCGCTTGGGTTATCTTAGCCGGATCTACACGCAGCTCAACAAAACTGCTTCCCAGTCCCCGCTTCATGACAATGATATCAACCTCTTCCGGTATATCCGGAAAGCGTTTTTCAATTGCCATAGTAACGCCGATCTTATGCGAACCGTCATATAATTGAGGTGGAGCCACTTTCATCACACGTCCTATCTGGTAGCCGCAATATTGCACAGGTGTATCCTTTTGAACACCCGGCGCCTCCGGGAAATAGACAAGTATCTCAAAGGATTTTAACTTCGTAACGGCCAGCGGCAGATCACGAAAGCGAAACAGCATATAAAAAAACGCACACAAAGCGATCATCACAAAACTGCCAACAATCATATTTCGCTGTCTTTGTTTTGTCTGGTAGTCAGTCATTTTTTGCCCTTTTCGGGATTTTCCCGTTCCATAAATAATTCGCGTATCGCCCGGAGAGGATACCCAGACTTATTCAATTTTTGAATCAATCGAATCCGTTCGACCGCCGCATTGTCAAACATCCGGCGCCCGGACGGCGTTACACATGTCGGCTCCAATAAACCCACCATCAAATAGTATTGCAAACTTTGCTTTGAGACACCTGCTTTTTGAGCAGTTTTACCAATCTGCATCAGCCCCTTTTGTTTCTGAATTTTTGATGTCTTACTCTTCAATGTGTCGCAATACTTCGTAATCGGTTCGTCAGAGTAATTTTTTACTTAACTCCTGAACCATGGTCAAAAAAGCACTTTCGACATTTTTAAACTGGTACTCAGGAGTATTTTCGTTTGAAATTTTATTATTCTTAGTTCTTTTATTCGGCTTTTTTTGCGTAATAATCAAAATATAGTCAAAATTAGGGTGGATTTCATGTTGATGGAGCCGAAATGCTTCCCGTCCAAACCGTTTTAGCCGATTGCGAGCCACCGCATTGCCGCAGGATTTACTGACCGAAACGCCAAACCGCGGCGTACCAAGCTCATTTTTCGCCGCATAAAGACGAAACATCCCCCTGCAAACAAAGCACTTATAAGAAAGCACTCTGTCAAAATCCTCGTT
>CALETL010000193.1 GCA_937920485.1 uncultured Phycisphaerae bacterium | reverse complement strand
GCTATGAGAATTATATTGAATTTGCATCTGTGCTAAGTCAGGCACAATATTTCAAGCTAGCAGGCTCCTCCATAGAAGAAATCCTGAGCTTTTATCCAGCGGACTATCCCACCGTTTTCAGAAAAATCATGGACCGATATGCTGATAATCAAAATGCCGCCTACTGGATGGAAAAAACCCCCGCGCACACGCTTAAGGCAGATATAATTAAAAGCTACTATCCGGATGCAAAATTCATTGGCATCATTCGTGATGAAGTGGATAGCGGAATCTCATCTCTGCACTTAAAGAATCTGCAAGACAAATCGAAGTTTCTTAGAATTTTTCTTCTACTGTTCATTACATTTCGTAAGTATTTTTTTGATAAGACGATGTTGAAATTAAAAAAGAAGTTTCCCGATGACGTCTTGATACTTAGTTATGAAAACCTCGTCGACAACAACGAAAAAAAAATGACTGAACTCTGCCAATTTCTGGGCGTTGAAAAGAAGGACTTAAGATCGGATTTCAGGAAAAATACAAGTTTTACGGCCACATCGGACAGGACGATTTTTTTATATGAAATTATTCTCATTAGATTAGCCTATAGGGGTATTTTGAAATGTATCCCTTTTTTTATATTGAAGGCTTGTGATCGACTGGCTAGTAAAGTCAAACGCCAGGAACTCCCGACATGGTTCTTCGCATCACATCGACAGTTTCTGTTGAATTTAAAGCGAGGACGCAGGTGAAAATCCGTGTGCTGCATATTATTGGAAGTCTAGAACTTGGCGGGGCGCAGGTTGTCGTCAAGCATATCGTGGAGAAAAATGATGATCCGAACATCGAGCATTATATCTATCCGCTTCGCTGCAAGCAAATTGATATCCCCATCGAGGGAAAAGTCTTATCAAATCCATATCGCAATTATGACCCTCGCAAATTCTTCGACATTTTGAAAGTCTGCCAAAAACACAAAATTGACATCATCCACGCTCATCTGCACAAACCAATCCTTGGCGCCCTGCTAACAACTTACTTTCAAAAGATTCCCGTTATTGTCCATGAGCACGGTTCCATCGCGCGTCCGGGAATCCAATATGCTTTTTATCGTTGGATGCTTAAATGTCTTAAAAAGAGAGCCTCGCTATTTATCGCCGTGTCAAATGCCGCTGCAAAACAGCTTACAAGCAATGCAAATATTAAACCTGAACGCATTAAAGTCGTTTACAACGCCGTCGATCTGGAAAAATTTGTGCCTAAACCTGAGCTCCGTCAATCGATCAGGAATGAATTGAACATCGCGCCTGAGGATATCGTCATCGGATTTGTCGGACGCCTCTCTCATGTCAAAGGCCCGGACATCCTGTTAGAAGCGTTTAAGCTCCTGATCAAGAAGAATCCGAATTATGTGCTGGTTCTTCTGGGGCAAGGGGACATGGAAAAAAAGTTGCTTTTAAAAGCGGAAAAAGCGGGCATCACAAATCGTGTTAAATTACTTGGTTTTAGAAACAATGTAGCCAACATCATGAATGCCTTTAATATTGGTTGTATCCCGTCGCGACAGGAAGCCTTTGGGATTTCTGCAATTGAAATGATGGCCATGAAAACACCCCTTGTATCCTGCAATGCATATGGATTAGCTGAAATTGTTACAGACGGTCAAAATGCACTGGTGCCACAGGAAAACACTCCGTCCCAGATCGCCGACTGCATTGAAAAATTAATCTGTGATGAAGCACTCCGGCAATCGTTAATCGAAAATGCACTTGCCTGGGTTCAACAATTCGATATGTTCAACTTGGTGGCCCACATCAACCAAATCTATCGAGATGTTGCTTATCAGAACCTCCGCTAATCGCAAAATGACATGCCTTTTCATCAACTTTCTTCACTCATGTGCTTTTTAGCCTCTGACCGTACATATCTGCGGGTAACCTGCTTTTTCAGTCCAGTTGCCTGCTTAAGCCATGATATACCCCACATCACTGCCGAAGTCGTTCGCGGAAACAACGCAAGCATATACCCGCCCCAGCGAACATACCACGAAAAAAGCTCTTTAAAATCTCGCAAAGTCTCCCTGGCATCCTCGCCAAAACCGTTAAAGAGCATCGTTTTCAGACGCCGCTGTAATATCTGCCCGGCAAATTTTTGAAAAATATCGCCAACTCCTAACTCATCGGCCCTGGGTAGGTATCTGGCTACTAATTCCCGGATTTCAAGTCCCCTTTTTTCTTTTAACCTCAACACAGTAAGCGATTCATCATGTGCCTCAAGGTGTACGGTGACTTGGGGTTCTGCGATGTATCCAATCTTTGGGTGAAGGAAAGCAATTCGCCACCAAAGGTCAAGATCCTCGGTGCGCTGCCTGCCAGATTCAAAAAGTCCTGCTTCATCAAAGACATCTTTCCTTACCATCATCGTTGGTGTATGCATGGGGCAGTGGCAGACTGTGATTGCAGCAAAATAATTACTAAAACAATTCTGGTTGTTAAGTGCTTTTGTTATTGCACGCTTATTTCCCAAGACCGAACAGTTACTATCAAGCGAAGTCTGCGAGTTTGCCGCGCACCACTGCAAATCTGGATTTTGCTTGATAATCTCCATCTGCCGCGCATTTTTCTCTGGTAGCCACTCGTCATCAGCATCCAGAAACGCTATCCAGTTTCCCTTCGCCACTTTAATCCCTGTGTTCCGTGCGACGCTAACCCCGGCATTTGCTTGCAGGATTAAAATAACTTTATCGCCAAATTGCTCAACAACCTGGCAGGTTTTGTCCGAAGAACCATCATCAACAACGATGATCTCGTGAACTGGCAAACTCTGAGCAAGCACGCTGTCGACAGCCCGCTCAATGCAAGCCTCGGCATTATAAGCCGGAATCACCACACTAACTCGAATTTTTTTTTTGTCGTTTTCAGATGAACCCATGAACTTCCCAGTATCAAATTTCGCTATTCTCGAATTTTTTCTATAATTGTTTTTATTGATTCGCCAATTACATCCCATGAGTATTTTTCAAGGAAAAGCTGCCAGCCCGCTTCGGCCATTTGCCTTCCTTTCTCGGGCGAATCAGATAATTCCAGGCAGTACCTTGCAAAATCGGCGGGTTCGTCTGCCAAGAAGATGTTTTTTCCATGCGCAGTCTCTATCCCATGCGCACCGACCCGCGTAGAAACAACAGGGCACATTTTGCTGAATGCTTCTATTATTTTGATCCGTGTTCCTCCTCCATACTGAATCGGCGTGATCATCGCCGACCACGTCTTAAACTCCGCCGTTGGGTCGTCGACATATCCCAGTAATTCAAAACCATCCGCTTCGACCAGATATTTCTTAGAGGGAGTCGTCCCGACGATACGGAGCGTCATATTCGGTTTCTGTTCCTTTATAAGAGGCCAGACATGATCCCTGAACCAGATCAGCCCGCTAGAATTTGGGCCGTAATTTAAGGCGCCAATAAAGCCGAGTCGAAATTCGTCTGGTTGGTTCCATTGAGGCTTAGTTTCGGGCCGCATAAAACCATTGGGAACAACATAGATTTTCTCGCCGCCCCCCAAAAGCTCTTTGTCGGTTTGGCTGCAGACAATTATTTTTTCATACTGTTTCAAAGCATCTAGTTCATGTCTTTTCCACTTGAAGGACTGGATCTTCGCAGATAATTTATATCGAAAAATTTCGTTCTGAACTGAGCTCAATGCGAACTTGCAGTGGTTTAAATCGTCCATGTCCATCACAAATCTTGGCCGTTTTTTGAAACGAAATGGATTTGCGGCCGCTAACGTATGAAGCCAGACAATATCATGCTCAGTGACTAATTCCATAAATAACTCTTGATCCAAATCCTTGGCAGCAACACCTTTGCTCCAAGGCCAATGCATATGAAATTTCCTCATAAAACGCCCCAGTAGATCTCCGTAGGACGGATAATCCCTCAGTTTGACATAAATAACATTCTCAAACTCTTTCTCTACCAGTTTAACTGAACCTTCGTCGAATCTTTGTGATACTGCCAGCACTGTCACCTGTCCAAGATTCGATAATTGATGTGCGATATTTATCGATCGAATCATAGACCCCGTATGCGGGAGGGCAACCAATGTTGGAGTCACATACAATATCTTCAGATTCTTTGGCATTCTCACCACCTTTACAATGACTTAATTATCACCAACTTCAATATCATATCAGTTTTCCATTTACGGTGATTTCTTGCAGCAGGGACATCGCGATTATCCTGTTTAATAATCCGAATCCCCAGGTCGACAAATTGGCTCGCAACCTTAATACCGTTGCCTGTCGTGCTTTCATTGGGAATAATTTTCTGCCCACCTGAAAATATCTGGCAGACAATTGATTCGACAGCGCGGCAATGGTTGCCTCTCTTTTGTAAAATGGTATGATAATATCAACAGCTGCCACATTAGAGAGAATAATCTTCATTTAGATGAGCCTATTATTTGCTCCCGTCGATTTGAATGCCTTCTTAAACCAGAAAACACATTCGACCAAGGCCGGTACGGCAAAGCGAAAACGCATTTCACGGCAGAATCGCCTCGTCAAATACATCTTGAATGTCTTCAATAACAAAACAGAGTCCTGTCGGCGGCCCTGTTTTTCCAGTTGTCGAATCCATATCTGTACCATCTGAGTGATGCAGGGACGAAAGGCCTCATAGCGATTAAACTGCTTTGAAAGTTCTTCATGACGTTGTATAAGACCGGTCATAAAATCAACATCATCGTTAATTTTCGTCGAACTGCCGGGTGTATCCAAGTGATAAATCGCCAAGGGTTCCGGCAGATAGCCAACCTCTGGATATTGATACGCAATCCGGTACCACAGGTCATTATCCTGAGCCCGTTTCATGCCAGGCTCAAACAGGCCAACGGTTTCGAAAACAGATTTATGAATTATAACCGTGATCGTAGAAACATAAAAACCCTTCACAAAGGCATAAAAATAGTCCTCAAATAAGGGCCTGCTCCCCTGAACCTCAGACAGCCACTTCACAGGATGTGCCATCTCAAATCTATTGCGTTCTTTTTTGTTCCAAAATAAGTTTGTAAAACTCCATTTTAAATCTGGATTGCCTTGGATATATTTAGACTGAAGTTTGAGTTTTTCCGGTAACCATTCATCATCAGCATCCAAAAAGGCGATCCAGTCGCCGGAAGCGGCTTCAATGCCGGCATTGCGAGCAACACTGGCGCCGGCATTTTCCTGTTGGATAAACATAATCTTATCGCCATATGATCGCACGACCTCAGCGGTCGCATCGGACGATCCGTCATCGACGACGATTACCTCGTCGGCCGGGCGCGTCTGTGCCATGACGCTG
>CALETL010000192.1 GCA_937920485.1 uncultured Phycisphaerae bacterium | reverse complement strand
AGGCTGACACCATTCAAAGGAACTGGAAGTGCCTGCAAATGTCTCGATTTTGTTACTGCCTCCGTATTCACCAGAGTTAAATCCCACCGAACTGATCTGGCGTTATCTGAGACAGAGGAAATTGAGTAATCGATTGTACCCTGCAGTTGACGACCTGGAAACCGCTGTAGATGAGGCATGGCAATGGATATCAAATCAACAAGATAAACTTTCAAGTCTATGCTTATTCCCATGGATAGAATCGGCTCTAACTAACTAGGATTGGTATTAGTATGCTTTTAGCAATGTATCTGCGGCGACTGCAGTTATGGGTTCTGATTCTACCGGCAACCTTTTCTACATTTGCAGGGTTTTATAATCTGTTCGGCCTCAATTGTTGAAATTAAGCCGTCTTCTGTGTACAGATTACCCCAGGTGTCGTTCAATAAAGCTGGTGTCCACCTCGTTTTTAACGAACAGATTGTGTGAGAGAATGTCCAGGCACGCGGGGATGGTCGTTTTGATGGGTTCGATTTTAAATTCCTGTAACGCACGTTTCATCGTAGCGATGGCTTCTTCACGTGTGGGCTGGTGGACGATAAGTTTGGCAATCATCGAATCATAATACGGCGAGACCATCGCGCCCTGATACAGATGCGTATCCACACGAACGCCAAGCCCGCCGGGAACGATAAACTTTTCAACTTTGCCGGGGCAGGGAGCATAATCGCGAGACGGATCTTCGGCATTGATGCGGCATTCCATGGCCACGCCCTTGTGTCGAATATCGCGCTGGCGCAGATCGAGCGTCTGGCCGGAAGCAATCTTGAGCTGCCACTTGATCAGGTCATGACCGGTTACCATTTCTGATACCGGATGCTCAACCTGAATGCGGGTGTTGACTTCGATGAAATAGAAATTTTTGTCTTTATCCAGCAGAAATTCACATGTCGCGGCATTGTGGTATTTTGCCTCTTTGATCAGTCGAAGCGCGGCTTTACAGAGCTCTTCTCGCGTCTTTTCATCCAGCACCGGACACGGAGATTCCTCGATCAGCTTTTGATGGCGCCGCTGGATTGTACAATCACGCTCATAAAAGTGGATCGCATTGCCGCTTTTATCCGCCATAAGCTGGACCTCAACGTGGCGCGGCTCGACGATAAATTTTTCCAGATATACAGCACCGTTTTTGAAAGCGGCCTCGGCTTCCATTTTGGCTGCTGAAAAGCCCTTGTGTAAGCTGATATCATTGTGTGCAACACGCATGCCGCGACCCCCACCACCGGCGGCGGCTTTGATAATCACCGGATAGCCAATTTTGTTCGCGAGTTTAATGGCTTCGGCTTCATCTTTTATTTCGCCTTTCGAACCGGGTACCACCGGAACACGGGCTTTTTTAGCGAGGTCACGGGCGGCGACTTTGTCACCCAACTTCCGCATTGAATCAGGATCCGGGCCAATAAAAGCGATCCCGCACTCGTTGCAGATATCCGCAAAATGCGCGTTTTCCGCAAGAAAGCCGTAGCCCGGATGAATCGCATCGACATCGGCCACTTCGGCAGCACTGATAATGGCCGGAATATTCAGATAACTTTTTGCGGCCGCGGCCGGACCGATACAAACCGCCGCATCAGCAAGCTGTACATAGGCGGCATCTTGATCCGCTTCAGAATGCACAACCACTGCCTCGACCCCAAGCTCATGACAAGCCCGGATGATGCGAAGTGCGATTTCACCTCGATTCGCAATTAAAATTCTCGAAAACATAGAATACCTTTACACTATCAAAAACATAAAATCAGCCCAGCTAATTTTCAAGTTATTGGAATACAGGGGAATATTGACATCGTTTATCAGGGTCGAAGCTTGAAAAGCACTTCGCCGAACTCAATTGCCTGACCGTCTTTGCAAAAGACCTCAACAACGGTACCCGTCGCTTCGGCCTTGATCTCGTTCATCACCTTCATCGCCTCGACAATACAGACAATCGTATCGGCTTCGACCTTATCACCCACTTTGGTATATGGATCAGCATCGGGACTTGCCGCCTGATAGAATGTCCCAACGATTGGCGAAGTGACTTCGATGAGGTTATCGTCTTTTGCAGTCGGGGCGGCAACTTCAGCGGCAGGCGCAGAAGCGGCCATGGGAACCTGAGTTATGACAGGTGCGTCGGCGCCGGGGCGCTTGAGATGGATCTTTGAATCACCATCGGCAACCTCCAGTTCCACGAGGTCATTTTCTTTCATTATATCTATCAGTTCTTTGACTTTTTTTAATTCCATAGTCTTTTTCCGAGCTTGTAGTACGGTTTTAAATTCTATACGACGTGTCGATTTTCTCCTGAGTTAGGCGAACAGTATAGCCATCCGTCACAAGATTGCAAGTACTTTTGACCATTGAACCTCAGGGAACACGCTTAATCTATTTTCGACCGATAAAAACTTATTTCATTAAAAACTATCACAATTTATTGATTTTTGGCTCATTTTGCGGATAATTCGTACAGTTTCACGAAAAATAGCAGTTTTGCGGCAAGGTCCATTACCATTATGACAAAATTAAATCTGGAAAATCGGCTTAATCAGGAAATTATCATCGGCGACGGGGCCATGGGTACCATGCTGTATGAGAGCGGTGTATTTCTGAATACGTGCTTTGATGAGCTGAATCTGACAAAACCGGAGCTGATTGGATCGGTTCATAGAGCATATATCGATGCCGGATGTGATTTTATCGAAACCAATACGTTCGGAGCGAATGCTTTTAAGCTAGCCCAGTTTGGATTGGTTGATAAGGTCGAAGCGATCAATGCCGCCGCGGCGACTTTGGCCATAGAGGCCGCGGGTAATTCGGTTTTGGTTGCCGGCTCGGTCGGCCCTGCGGGAACAAACAATCCCAATCCAAATGAAGAATTGACCGCTTCTCTGACCGAGGCCTTCGGTCAACAAACAAAGGCATTGGCTAATGCGGGCGTGGATTTTCTTTTGCTGGAGACATTTACCTGTGCAACAGAACTGGTAATTGCGGTTAAAGCCGCGGCGGCGACCGGACTGCCGATCGTCGCGCAGATGACATGCACCGAGCAGCTTGAAACATTTTTCGGCACGCCGATTGAAAAAGCGATTGCCGAAATCGCAGAACATGAGTCAGTGGTTGCGGTTGGGTTGAACTGTTCGCTGGGGCCGTCGGATATGCTCGAGGGATTGCGGCGGCTGCGCAATGTCACCAACAAGCCGATTTCCATCCAGCCGAATGCGGGACTGCCCCGCCGGATCGAGGGACGCACGCTTTATATGTGTACGCCGGAATACATGGCCGAGTACGCCAAGCGGTTTTATGAGAACGGTGCCCGGATCATCGGTGGTTGCTGCGGCACGACACCCGCACATATACGCGAAATCGTTAAATCCGTGCGGGCGCTGGACAAGGCAACTGCGGTTAAGCCCGCTGCGGTCCCTGTCAGTATAAGCAAGGTCAAACCGGCAGGAATGAAACCTGTGCCGCTAACGGAAAAAAGTCGCTTCGGAAAGAAGTTGGCAACGGGTAAACCGATCACCTGTATCGAGCTTACGCCGCCGCGGGGAGTGGATGCGGACAAGGTAATCGACAGCGCAAAGCTTTGTGCCAAGCATGGGATTGACGCGATCAATATCCCGGACGGGCCGCGGGCGAGCGCCAGATTGTCGCCACTGGTGACGGCGCTGAAGATTGAACAGGCAGCCGGAATCGAAACGATCCTGCATATCTGCTGCCGGGATAAGAATCTGATCGGTTTGCAGTCAGATCTGCTGGGGATTCAGGCGATGGGACTGCGGAATGTGCTGCTGATTACCGGCGATCCGCCGAAGCTGGGCGAGTATCCGGATGCAACAGGCGTATTCGATCTGGATTCGGTGGCGCTGACGCAGGTGGTTCACGATTTGAATCGCGGACTGGACATCGCACAGAATGAACTTCCGGAACAATTGTCGCTGACCATTGGTGTGGGGGCAAATCCAGTAGCCTCGGAGCTGCATCGGGAAATTGACCGGTTTAAGCAAAAGGCCGCAGCGGGCACTGAATACGTGATTACCCAGCCGGTGTTTGATACGGAAATGTTCTTTACTTTTGAGGCGGCGGTTGAGGATTGTGGATTGCCGTTCATCGCGGGCATCTGGCCGTTTACCAGTTACAAGAATGCCGAGTTTATGGCCAATGAAGTGCCGGGCGTAACTGTGCCGGATGAACTGCTGAAACGGATGTCCAAAGCAAAAACCCGGGAAGACGGCCGGAAAATCGGCATCGAGATCGCTCATGAGATGATCGCCACGCTGGCCCCGCACGTCGCGGGCTTTGCCGTCAGCGCACCGTTCGGTAATGTGAAAATCGCTCTAGCCGCACTGGGCAGGATAAAACCGGAAGAGATTTAACGGCAGCATAGAATAAAATTTAACCACCGAGGACACCGAAGCCGCCGAATTATTATTTAGAAAAAAATCGGTGTTCTCAGCGTCCTCAGTGGTTTAAAACATTTTTTACGAGGAAAAAATGACCAAGTATATCTGTCTCAGTTGTGGGTATATTTACAATCCGGAAAAAGGCGACCCGATGGCGGACATCCCGCCGGGGACGCCGTTTGAAGATCTGCCGGATGGCTGGTGTTGCCCGATGTGCGGCGTCAGCAAAGAATCATTCGATCCGGTGGATTAGTTATTTTATTTCATGCCAGACATAGGCACCGTCTTCTACTTTGATGCGGTACTCTCCTATATTTCTAAATCCATCTTTGTCATAGCTCACATCGATCGTCGGCGGAATTGGCATCTCTTTGGGTCCAATAACGACTCCCCAATGTGCAACTGGACCACCCCATTCGACATCAATGCATCGATTTCCTTCTTGATTCATAAAGAGAGTGATGTAATGAATGTCCTCCTCCAAGCATCTTATTGCAATGGGCAACTTAAATGGCAAAGATTCAACACGCATTAATTTACCATCAAACTTCTGCTCATCAAGAGTAGCCATCCATTGCCTTATTTTTTTAGCTTTGAGGCGTTGTTGTACCACTTGATGAAAAGATTTAGTAAATGGAATATAACCCGGCTCATCTGATAATTGAGATGGTGTAGCTCCAAAGAATTGCCAAATTGCAATTAAATAGATTAACAGAAACACAATAATAAAAAATGAAAAGATTCCGAAGAACATCCAGAAAAACTTCCATTTTTTCTTGATTTCCTTTTTTTGTTCTTCCATTTGCTCTCCTTCGACATTCGACCCATACAGGGTCGGATTTTTATTTTGGACATCCCTTACCCCGGGTTGCGTTTTGCTTACCCGGGGCTACCATTGTTCAAGCCCTGTCGGGCTTTTATTGTGGCCGAATCTTCCAGCTTCGGAATTTTAATACTCTTAATCTCGGCGTTCTCGGTGGTTCATAATAACCTGCCGGCAAGATGCCGGCGGTACATTACTTTTCCAATTCTACGAGGTCTTCATATGTCTGGCGTTTGCGGATAACCGTGTATTGATCACCATCGACGAGGACCTCGGGGCACATTGGCCGGGCGTTGTAATTGCTGGCCATGGTGTAGCCGTAAGCGCCCGCGGTAAAGACCGCCACAAGATCGTCCCGCGCCACTGGCGGCATGGCTCTTTTCTTTGCAAAAAAGTCAGTACCTTCACAGATCGGACCGACAATATCAACCACCTCGGCACCGTCAACCTTAAGGGCTTTCATGCGTTTTTGCGGCATAAATCTTTCGTCTACCTGTGCGGGCCAGATAAAGTGAAACGCCTCATACAGGCACGGACGGATCAGGTCATTCATGCCGGCATCGACGATGACGAATGTTTTTTCGCCGCTGGTCTTTTTGAACACCACACGGGTCAGCATGATCCCGGCGTTGGCGATGATGCTTTTACCCGGTTCGAGAATGAGCTTGAGATTCGCCGCCTTGAGCAGCGGGACAATGCCGGAAGCATAGTCAATCGCTGAGGGCACGGTGCCACTTTCGTAGTCGGCCCCATAGCCGCCACCCAGATCCAAGGTGTCAATCGTGTGCCCCTTGCTGCGTAGGGCGTCGACCAGCGGCATGACTTTTTTGACATACTCGACATAAGGCGTAATGGTTTTGCCGCCGGAACCGAGATGCACGTGGATGGCAGACATTTCGACCACGCCATTGGCCGCGTATTGGTCGTAAACCTTGATCGCCCGCTCGATATCGACGCCGAACTTGGTTTCCTTGACACCGGTGGTAATGTGCTTGTGCGAATCGTATTTGATATCGGGATTGACGCGCAGAGCCGCTTTGGTGGTTTTGCCGTGCTTTTTGCAGAGGGCGATCAGGTTTTCCAGTTCCGGCTCGGATTCGATATTGAAATAGCCGATACCCGCATTCAGGGCTTCGAGGATTTCTTTGTCCGTCTTACCCACACCGGCAAAGACGATCTTGCTCATGTCGGCCCCGGCTTGTTGCGCACGGAACAGTTCGCCGCCGCTGACGATGTCGAATCCGCTGCCCGCTTCGGCCAGACTTCTGAGAATATTGATATTACCGCACGCTTTGACCGAATAGCAGACGGTCGTATCAATATCGGCATACGCCGTCTGAATCTTTTTCAGATGGTCCAGAAACGTCGCCTTGCTGTAGATATACACCGGCGTACCGACCTCGGCGGCAATCGTTTCTACGTCAACGCCTTCGGCGAACAACTTTCCGTTTTTATATACAAATGAATCCATAACTTCCTCTCAATTTTTTAACCATGAAGAGCATGAAGCTCATGAAGTTATTATTTAAATTATCTTGTAAATCCTGTTAATCCTGTCTAAAAGTTTTGTTCTTTCTGTCAATGAGCCAGTCATACCACTGGTCCATGCCTTCACCGGTGGTGGCGGAGACCTGAAAGATCTTCGCATCCGGGTTGACCACGCGGATATCGGCCAATACCCGCTCCAGATTAAAATCGATATAGTCGGTCAGGTCAATCTTATTGATCAAAACCACATCTGCCTCGGCAAACGTGCCGGGATACTTGATCGGCTTGTCATCGCCTTCGGGAACACTCAGCAGAATCACCCGCAGCGCCTCACCCAGGTCAAAAGCAGACGGACAGACCAGATTGCCGACATTTTCGATGATCACCACATCCATCTTTTCGGCACCAAGTGCTTTAATCGCATTATAGACCTGCTCAGCGGATAAATGACACGCGCCCTGTGTTTCGATCTGGACCGCCTCACCGCCGGCGTCGCGGATCTTCTGCGCATCGGTGTCGGTCTTGATGTCGCCCTCGATGACACCGATCCTAATCTTATCGCCCAGATCCTTAATCGTGCGTGAGATCGTGGTCGTCTTGCCCGAGCCGGGTGACGAGATCACATTCACACACAGGACATTATTATCTTTGAAAAAGGCCTTATTCTTCTGGGCACACTCTTCGTTGCGGCTGAGGATTTTTTGGTTTAGTG
>CALETL010000191.1 GCA_937920485.1 uncultured Phycisphaerae bacterium | reverse complement strand
CTAGGATTGATTTCTGTTCCGATGATAAACTGCCCGGTCGAGTTAATATCAATCAACACCGGTTTGGCTCCCCTCCGGATGCTGTGGCCAACTTTTTCTAGAATCAGCCCCTTTTCCCGGAGTCGACGCACGATATAGCTTATTGTGGAGCTCCCGAGACCTGTTTTCGTACAGATCATCGCCTGCGAAAGCGGCCCCTTATCCCTTAGAAGGTCAATAACGAGCCTTTCATTTCGGACCCCTGCATTTTTGGAATCGTCCGCGGTTATGTCCATGAAAGAATAATATCTCATATTTTGAAATAATTCAATAAAATACTTGTAATTAGTATAGATATTTGTGTATTATTAAGCTCATGTCTTGAGTTTATTTTAATGGTTATGCTGAATCCTCGATTTTATTGTAAAAGGACCTCCAATGAAGAACCTGTTCGACGTCAACGATAAGCGTATCGTCATCACCGGCGGCGCGGGTGTGTTATGCCGGGCGTTAGCAAAAGATCTTGCCGCAGCGGGCGCAAAGATCTGTATTGCGGACTATGATGAATTTCGAGCAAACGAGCAGGCTAGTGAAATTGAAGCCGCCGGGGGATTTGCCCTTCCGGTACGGATGAATGTTTTGGACAAGGCTGAAGTTCAGGGCGCATTTAATTGCGCACTGGAAAGCATGGGCGGTATTGATGTGCTGATCAATGGTGCCGGCGGCAACAAAAAAGAAGCTACCGCAACCGATGAACTTTCATTCTTCGATATGCCAACTGACGCGATCCGCTGGGTCTTCGACCTGAATTTTATTGGCACCCTGCTTCCGTCTCAGATCTTTGGCAAGTACATGGCGGAACAAAAACAGGGCAACATTCTCAATATCTCCAGCATGAGCGCTTTTTCCCCTTTGACAAAGGTGGGGACCTACTCAGCAGCCAAAGCCGCCATCAGCAACTTCACCGAATGGCTGGCCGTCCATATGTGCCAGAATTATTCAACCGATATTCGCGTTAATGCGGTCGCGCCCGGATTCTTTCTGACCGAGCAGAACCGCTTTTTGCTGACCGACGAAAGAACCCTAGAACTGACTCCCCGGGGCAAGACGATCATCGACCATACACCAATGGGGCGTTTTGGTACCCCTGAAGAATTATGCGGTACGGTGCGATGGCTGCTCAGCGATGCATCGAAGTTTGTGACCGGCACGGTAATCCCCGTTGATGGCGGCTTTAATGCGTTCAGTGGTGTTTAACTGATATAAAGAGATTGTCATGCTGTATTACGCTCGCGGAAGCGAAAAAGAAAACCTGAAGCTAGAGGACCTTAAGGCCGGTCTATATGACACCTTGGATAAGCTCGGTGCTAAACGAAAAGTATTGGCTATACCGCCGGATATTACACGGTTTTACTCACGGGCCGGACTGCTCACTGAATTTTTGTGGCAGTATTATGGTGAACAGCTAACCGACATCCTGCCGGCACTCGGGACCCACTCTGCGATGACGGACACAGAAATCGACCGGATGTTCGGCAAGGTGCCGCCTGATCTTTTCCGTGTGCATGACTGGCGAAACGATCTTGCAACGCTGGGGCGTGTTCCGGCTGAATTCGTCCGTGAAGTCAGTGAGGGTAAAGTTGATTTCAGTTGGCCGGCACAGGTCAACAAACTGCTGGTTGAGGGCGATTTCGACCTGATTTTGTCCATCGGGCAGGTGGTCCCGCATGAAGTCGTCGGCATGGCGAATCACAACAAGAATATCTTTGTCGGTACCGGCGGCGCCGAAGGGATCAACAAAAGTCATTTCCTTGGAGCTGCCTATGGGATGGAAAGAATGATGGGTCGGGCTGACACTCCTGTCCGACGCGTCCTGAACTATGCCTCGGACTACTTCGCCAAAGACCTGCCGATTGTGTATGTGCTGACCGTTGTTGAGGCAACCGAAGACGGCCAGGCCGTACGCGGGCTGTTTATCGGGGACGATGTGGAATGTTTCGAGCAGGCCGCCGCCCTGTCGCTGAAGGTCAATTTTCAAATGCTGGATGAGCCGCTCAAAAAAGTGGTGGTCTATCTGGAGCCGCACGAATTCAAGAGTACCTGGCTGGGCAATAAGAGCATCTATCGCACACGAATGGCGATGGCTGACGGGGGTGAGTTGATCGTGCTGGCACCAGGCCTTAAAGCATTTGGCGAAGACACCGAAATTGACCGGCTCATCCGTCAATACGGTTATATTGGAACGGATAAGGTCCTCGAGCTGGTCAAAGAAAACAAAGAACTGCAAGACAGTCTCAGTGCCGCAGCGCATCTGATTCACGGTTCGCCAGAAGGACGGTTCAGCGTCACCTATTGTCCGGGCCATTTAACCAAAGAAGAAATCGAGTCGGTCAGCTTTGCCTATGCGGATTTGGATAAGATGATGAAGAAATATGATCCGGAGAAATTAAAAGAGGGCCTCAACACCATTGACGGAGAAGAGATTTTCTATATTTCCAACCCCGGCATGGGGTTGTGGGCATGGCAGGAAAAATTTAAATCACAATGATCTGTTATGGGAGAAATCAATGTCTCAAAATAAATCAAGAAAATATGCCCTATTAGTTCCGACCAGTATGGGACTTCGATTAACACCTGTTGACTCGCAGCCCTTCCATTGCAGCGACACCTTTAAAATGCAGGCGACCAGCGCCGAAACTAACGTCGCCAGTGTCGCTTCGTATCTGGGGATGCCGGTCAAAGTGTTGACTGCTTTTGTCAAAGGCAGCCCTGTCTCGCACTTTATCAAGGATGATCTAAAAAGCCGCCGTATGGATTTTGAAGGCCCTGAGTTTGAACAAGGGGGGCCATGGGGCTATCGTCACCAGATCAATATGGCAGACACTGGCTGGGGCAGCCGTGGGCCGCGAGTTCATAACGATCGAGCTGGTGAAGTCGGTCGAGAGCTTACTGTTGATGATTTCGATCTTGACAGAAACTTCACCAAAGAAGGAGCCCAGATCGTGCACCTCTCTGGACTAATTGCAGCGCTGTCACCAAAGACCAGTAAGTTCTGTCTCGACATTGCACGTGCGGCCAAGGAAAACGGTTCACTGATTTCATTTGACCTGAA
>CALETL010000190.1 GCA_937920485.1 uncultured Phycisphaerae bacterium | reverse complement strand
GATGGCGCGAGTTTTGGTATCTGGCCGAAAAAGCCGGTGCCGACGCCATTAATATCACGATCCTGATGGGGTTTCTCATCGGGTTGATCCTGGCGTTTCAATCGGCCGTTGCGATGTCAAAATTTGGCGCCCAGATCTATGTCGCAGACCTGATCGCCCTGACGATGTTTAAGGAAATGGCTCCGTTGATCACCGCGTTCATTATAGCCAGTCGCAGCGGGTCGGCCTTTGCTGCCGAGATCGGCACGATGAAGGTCAATGAGGAACTGGACGCCATGCATACCTTTGGGATCGATCCGGTACGGTTTTTGGCGGTTCCACGAGTGATGGCTTTGGTGCTGGTGCTGCCATTGCTGACGTTGTTCAATAATCTGTTTGCGCTGTTTGGCGCACAGGCCGTGATGGCGATAGAGGGTTTTTCCCCCATCGTCTTTTGGGACCGATGCCGGTCGGCGGCGAGCCTGACCGATTTATTCAGCGGCTTAGTCAAAACAGTGGTATTTGGCTATTTTATCGCGGCTATCGGCTGTTTGCGGGGTTTGTATACCGGCAAAGGCGCCAGTGCCGTGGGCGATTCGGCTACAAGCGCCGTGGTAACCTGTATCGTAATGATCGTAGTGGTCGATGGCATATTCGCAGTCGTTTATTATGCGTTGGGGATCTGATTTAAGATATGAAAACACAGCCAGAGACAATTATTCAGGTAAAAAACCTCTTCGGCGGTTATGGCGACACCGTGATCCTCAAAGACATTACCTTCGATGTCTATAAAGGGGAGGTGTTTATTATCCTGGGCGGGTCCGGCTGTGGCAAAAGTACGATGCTGAAGTTTATGATCGGCCTTGAAAGACCATTCAGTGGTCAGGTCTATGTTGACGGTACTGAGATCGTCAATGCAAGTGAAGCCGACTATAACAGGGCGTTACGATCGTTTGGTGTAATGTATCAAAATGGTGCACTGTTTGGATCCATGAATCTGATGGAAAATATCTGCCTGGTCCTGGAGGAGTTTACGGATCTGCCGCGCGACGCGATGGAGTCGATTGCTCAGATGCGGCTCAATCAGGTCGGCTTAGGAGATGCGGCAGATAAAATGCCTTCTGATCTCAGTGGCGGTATGCGTAAACGTGCCGCCATTGCGCGGGCGATGGCGTTGGATCCCAAAATCCTGTTTCTGGATGAACCATCAGCGGGGTTGGATCCGATTACCTCTGCACAGATGGATGAATTAATCCTGCAGCTTTCCAGAACGCTCAAAATCACATTTGTCATTGTTACGCACGAACTGCCGAGTATTTTTACTGTCGCTGACCGTTGCATCATGCTGGATCGAGAGGTTAAAACGATTGTTGCTACCGGCGAACCGCATGAGCTTCAGGCCAACAGCGACAACCCCTGGGTGCGGCAGTTTTTTAACCGTCAGGCGTCAAATGAGGCCGATAAATCATGAAAACAATTTCAAATAAATACAGGAGTGTCCGATGAGTGCGAAGCCAAATTACTTCAAACTGGGCTTGTTTATCCTGATTGCCCTGTTCCTGTTGGTAGGTGGTATCATCCTCTTTGGATCGGGCGTATTCGAAGAGGAGAAGACCCTTTTTGAAACTTATTTTGCAGACCCTGTATCTGGGTTGGCCCAGGGTTCTGCGGTTCTGGAGCAGGGTGTTCAAGTCGGAGTTGTCGAAAGTATCAGCTTTGCCAGGCACGATTACCCCTTGCCGGAGGTAACAAATCCTTCTTCGCCTTACCGGCCCTTGGTGCGGGTTATTTGTTCCATTCAGAGCGGGCGTTTTCCGGAAGCGGAAAAGCAGGAAAATCAGGTGCATTTGGATTCCCTTGTTAAGAACGGCCTTCGGCTGCAACTGTCAACAAACATTCTGACCGGTCAGGGGTATATCGAGGCCGGCTACAAGGATCCGAAGCGATTTCCCGTTGCGTCGTTTCCGTGGGAACCGGAACACCTTTTCATTCCCTCGGTTCCCAGTGACTTTACGACGATGAAGGATTCGGTGGATAAAATTCTGCATCGGCTGGAACGGATCGAAACCGAAAAAATTGCTGAAAACGTGAACGAGGTTTTGGTGTCTGTCAACAAGGCAGTAAATGATGCTCAGGTTGAGAAGTTGGGAGCCGAAACCAGTAAGCTGCTTGCTGAGATTCGGCAGACGAATCAAAACTTGATGAAGCTTCTTGAGAACCGTACACCGGAAAAAGAGCTGGCTAATGTGGCTGAACTGGTCGATCAGATGAATACAATTCTGTTACGAATAGATCAACTTGTTCTTACCAAAAGCCCCCAAGTCGTAGAAATACTCGAAAATCTCAGACAAGTAACTGATAACCTCAAGAATCTAACCGATGACTTAGAGAGAAATCCGTCAATGATATTTAGTGAACCGCCGGAAAAAAAGGAGGTCTCCCAATGAAAATAAACCAAAAACAAGCGTCAATCATTATCTTGTCAAGTCTATTGTTCAGTACCGGATGTATGAATCGAAAGGCGATTGTTAAGGACACTTTTCTGATGGATGCACAACGGGCCGGATCACCTGCTCAGGCGGCATCAGAGAAGATACTCGCTGTCCTGCCATTTTCGATTGCTCCGGCGTTTGAAGGCAACGGGGTTGTTTCGCGTGTTGCTGAAAATCGGTACAAATCTGATTTCTACAACGAATATTTTGTTTCACCCGCACAAATGATTGCCGATCAAACGCGAAACTGGATGTCTGAATCCGGGCTCTTTGCCCAGGTCCTTTCACCGATCAGTTCAGTACAACCCACCCATGTCCTCGAGGGCCATATCCGAAAAATGCTTCTGGATATAAGAGATTCTTCGAAACCGCGAGCCGTGCTGGAAATGAAATTTTTCCTTATTGAGCGCAATAAACGTGAAAGTACGATCCGGTTCCAGAAGCTCTATAAAATTACTGAACCGATGGCTGAGCAAACCCCGCAAGGTTATATTTCCGCACAAAACATTTGTCTGATGCGGATATTAAAAATGCTGGAAAAAGATATAGCATTAAGCTTGTAAACACGGATAGCGGATATAAAAAGGATTCCGAATCAGCAGTTAAACATCCGGCAAATCTTGTTTGACAATTCTTGTCGGGGTATTTTGTAATGTGGCGCGGGTATATTGGGATCCGGAGATGCGACCGATCAGAACCTGTGCAATAATCGGAAAATGATCAGAAGGGTAACGTCCGTTTACATGGCGATGGTCGATTCTGGCATCCAGTGCCCGCATGTTGTTACAGATTCGAATATGGTCAATCTGCGGTCCGGAAAAGCTTCCTCTGAATCCATGCCGTGTTCCGATGCTTCGGCCGGGGTGAATTAACTGCCAGACGTCCCTTGTTATTGTTTGCAAAAATCCCGCCCGTGCTATTTTCAGATGGTTCATTGCGGGATTGTTTCGAACCATATTGAAATCTCCCATAATCATAAATGGGTCGGATGTTCTGCGGCGGGCAATCTTTTGAGTGAGCAAACGAGTGCTTTTAGCGCGTGAATTCTGTGAAAGATTGTCGAGATGAAGGTTATAAACATAAAATCCGGAACCGGTGCTTTTTTCAATCAACCGAGCCCAACTGCAAATACGCGGAGGAAGATTCCCCCAATCCTTTGTGCCCGGTACGGAGGGTGTGTCAGAGAACCAGAATGTGCCGGCCTCTGCCAGGAAAAAGCGACTTTTACGGTATAAAATCGGACAGCTTTCGCCGCCGGCGACACCATCGTTTCTGCCTGCCGAGTACACTCCATATGACGGCAGGGCTTGCCGGATCTGGCGAAGTTGACTGGTTTTGGCTTCCTGCAGGCCGATAACATCGGCAGCGTTGTCAGCCAGTACATCATAAACAATTTGTTTACGATGATTCCAATGGTTCGGTCCATCGATAATCGTTTTGGTCCGTATATTAAAAGTCATCACTTTTACTAAGCCGTTTTGAGGCCGGGAATGTTTGACGCTTCTGGAAATATGTCCATAGCTTCCACAGCCCGATAAGATGACTAACAACGTGGCTAAAATACAAAACTCTCGTTTACTCAATCGAATCACACACCACTTTCCATTATAAACTCAATTTTAGAACCCGATCGCGTCGAACTTAGCATAGACAATGCTCATGCAGTTTTAGCCACTAAGTTACAGGCAAATCCGCAATGCTATGCTGAGACAGAAGTGATCTGCAAACGACTCAGAAATGTGCTTAACGCAAAGCGCAGAGACAATTTCCTCTCATTAGCCACCACTCTTAACAGCAACGATCATACGACAATCAATGCAGCAAAACACTCACAGATGTTGATTAACAAATCCCCTCATGGTTTAGAACGACACATTATACACGGAACTTGAATAAATAAAAGGAAAAAA
>CALETL010000189.1 GCA_937920485.1 uncultured Phycisphaerae bacterium | reverse complement strand
TGGTGTGATAAGCGTTTGATCCGCCGCCAAGGCTTCCGGCTTCGCTAAGGCTTCGCCGCGATAAAATGGCGGACAAGTGTTCAGTGTCCTTTTTTATGATCCTTATTTAACAATTCTCAATCTGTGGCTGTCTCGAAGCTTTTTCCAAAGTTCCTTTAAAATGATAGAATATTCTTCTTTATCCTCAGGACCGATACCTGTTTTAATCTTTATATATGAGCTAAAAACAAAATCCAGTGATTCAACAACGACTTGCCTTCAGGTTCGGCTGTGTGCTTTTGTTTTTCATCGTATTAATTCATTCGGCTCTCGGGCATGACGATCCAACCATAGTGCCTCCCTCAATTTTTGCAGTCCAGACGGATCAGGACATTCAGTTGGACGGGATTCTCAGTGAACCCTTCTGGCAGGAATCCGAACCGGCAACGGGCTTTATTGACGATCGAAGCAAAAAACCTGCCGTCCAGCAGACCAAGGTGTATCTTGCCTACACACAAACACATTTATATATTGGAATTGTGTGTATAGACGATCAGATTGACCGTCTGGTTGCGACAGAGCAGCGTGAAGATCGTTTTTTTCGCGGTGATGATTATATTGAAGTGCTTTTCGATACACAACACAGCCACAGCAGCCGATATTCTTTTTTCTCCAATTCACTCGGTACACGTGTGGATGCGAAAGCGGGTCCGAGCGGACGTGCTAATTTTGGCTGGTCCGCAGAATGGCAGCAGGCCGCGGCAGTTCAGGATGACCGATGGACGGTTGAAATGAAGATTCCCTTTGGAATTTTGAACTATTTCCAGAAAGACAATCAGGAGTGGGGCCTGAATATATTCCGCAGACGACGGGCTGATGATGTGCTTAGTATCTGGAGCTATAATCCAACGGAACCGTTTGAAACGTTTCATTTCGGGCATCTTTCAAACATGAACCTGGCCGATACCATCTTTGACCGCAACCTCGAGATTACGCCATATACGAGCGTCGAGACAGACATTAACGGCAAAAGCGAGACCAGTGTTCAGGCCGGTACGGATGTCAGTTTTCGCGTGACCCCTTCTATCAGCACAGCACTGACTTTGAATCCGGATTTCGGCCAGGTCGAGGCGGATGCGGATACAATAGAACTGCGGGATACGGAGCGTTTTTTGCCTGAAAAGCGGTTGTTTTTCCGCGAGGGTGAAGAAATCTTCCGAATGCCGAACCGTTTATACTACAGCCGCAGGTTTACGGATTTTGATATCGGAGCCCGCGTGACCGGAGACCTTCCCGGCGGGTATTCTTTTTCGCTATTGGATATCTATGGAGATGTCGTGCACGGCGAAAAATTCAACGGCAACTCGACACTTGGCCGTCTTGTTCAGAGGCTTGGTGAAAAATCAAATGTTAACTACTATTTTTCCAACTCAGATTTTAAGACCGGCCATTCCCGTGTCTTCAGTATCGATGGTGAGCATTATTTTACCGACGACTGGAGGGCGTTGTATCAGACATCCTACGCAAATGAGGATTTGGAAGAGTATGATGAGGAACGAAAGAATCGATCCGATTACCTGGGATATGGGGCATTGATTTATGAAACTTATCCTTGGGAAGTGCGATTTGAATACCGGGCAATCTCTGAAAAGTTTGATCCGGTGCTTGGATTTATTCCACGCCGAAACATCTACGGGCCATCATTATGGGCCCGCTATAACGTCAACACGGATCAGACCTGGTATAAGCGTTTAAGGGCGACGTATGAGACACAGTATTTTGAGAACGATGACGGGCGCGCGGTATTACGGGATCAGGAGGCGGATCTGGAACTGACGTTAAATAATGATGTCCGATTAGATCTTCGCTATGACGATAATTACCGTGATCCGTATGATAATTATCGATATTCAACCGGAGTGATCCTCGACAGTTCCGACTATTATCATTCGACGGGCTTTCGCTGGCAATTCGGGCGGTTTGAAGAAACGGACTATGATGAACTGATGTTTACAAAAAATATTCTTCCTCAGGAAAACTGGCCGCTGACGTGGGAATACACCGTACGCTTTGAGGAAGAACCGGACGGCACCAAAGAGACCGTGTGGCTCAATCGAATTATCTCAAATTACTATTTCAATGAAGACATGTGGCTCAAGACTTCACTGCAGCATCGCAATGATGACATTCGCAACATCAGTGTCATCCTGGGGTGGGAGTTCATCAAAGATGCGCATTTGTATCTTGTGTACAACAATGTCAAAGAAGAGGATGATCTCAATGCGACAGAGACATTTTTTATGAAAGTGCAGTATACGTTTCGATAAAATAAGCCCCGGGGGGTGACCGGGGCTTTGAATGTTACTTACGTTAAAAAAATCCTTGCGCTCGCGCTTCGGGCTGTTAGTATCGGTAATGTTCCGGTTTATAGGGGCCTTCGGCGGGGATGCCGAGGTAGTCGGCTTGTTTGTCAGTCAGCTTTGTGATCTTTCCGCCGAGGGCCGCGATGTGCAGGCGAGCGACTTCTTCATCCAGAATCTTCGGCAGGGTGTAGACACCGGGTTTGAGGTCTTCTTTTGCCAGCATCATCTGGGCCAGGCACTGATTGGTGAAACTGTTGCTCATGACAAAGCTGGGGTGGCCGGTTGCACAGCCGAGATTAACCAAGCGACCTTCGGCCAGCACGATGATGGAACGGCCCGACTTACATGTCCATTTATCCACCTGCGGCTTAATATTGTCTTTTTTACAATCAGGGCTGTTTTCCAGATAGCTCATTTCGATTTCGCTGTCGAAGTGGCCGATGTTGCAGACGATGGCCTCGTCCTTCATCTGTTCCATGTGCGTGCCGCAAATGACATCGCAGTTGCCGGTAGTCGTAACGAAAATATCGCCTTGCGGGGCGGCGTCTTCCATGGTGGTCACTTCGTAGCCCTCCATAATCGCCTGCAGGGCACAGATCGGGTCGATTTCGGTAATCAGCACTCTTGCCCCCAGTGCCTTCATTGAGTGGGCACAGCCCTTGCCGACATCGCCGTAACCGGCAACAACGACGACCTTGCCCGCGACCATGACATCGGTCGCCCGTTTGATGCCGTCGGCCAGTGATTCGCGGCAGCCGTAGAGGTTGTCAAATTTGGACTTGGTGACCGAATCGTTGACATTGATCGCCGGGAAGGGCAGTTCGCCGGATTCCTGAAGCTGATACAGCCGATGGACGCCGGTGGTGGTTTCTTCGGAGACGCCCTTGAGGTTTTCAGCGACCTTCGTCCAGCGGGTCCGGTTTTCGGTATAGCTCGCGGCCAGCCGAT
>CALETL010000188.1 GCA_937920485.1 uncultured Phycisphaerae bacterium | reverse complement strand
GGCGGATCCATTTTTGGCACGTAGATTAAAAATCCAGTTAGGTGCAGAGGTTGTATTCATTCATCGTTTGCGTTTGTTGGATGGAGAGCCAGTCGCCAATGAACGTGCCTATTTACCGCACAGACTCTGTCCAGGAATTCTTGATAATGATTTCACAGATTTGTCTTTGTACAGCGTTTTGGCTACACAATATAATATGAAGCCCGATCATGCCGAACAGGAAATTTTGGCTGAATTGGCAACCAATGAAGTCGCGAAATTATTAGAGCTGAAACAACCTGCAGTCGTATTGGTCTTTCATCGAGAAACCTGTACGCAGGAAAACCTTGTGATTGAATATGTCGATTCTGAGTTTCGGGCAGATCGTTTTCAATTTTATACGCATCTCGAGGCAGATGCCCAAAAACAGCCGTATATTTTTGAACGTTATCTGATCAATGCGAGTTAGCAGGAGTATCAAAGTATGCCAGAATTGAATGATTCTGATATTCGGAAAATTGTTGATGAAGTTGTTTCCAGACTAATGAATCCAACTGGAAACCTTTCCACTTCCGTGAAGGGGGAAACCAACCTGCAAGCATCTTCTGATGGATTGGTTCATAATAAAGTGATCGCGATTGGAGCAGATCACGGTGGTTTTGAACTGAAGGCGATGCTGATTAAATTCTTAAACGAAAAAGGTTACCAGGTGGATGATAGAGGTACTTACAGCACTGATGCTGTGGACTACCCTGACTTTGCCTATGCGGTCGCAGAGCGAGTATCCACAGGGCAAGCCTGGCGTGGGATCGTGATTGATGGGGCTGGAATTGGCTCAAATATGGCGGCAAACAAGGTAAAACGAGTGCGCTCGGCGATGTGCTATGATCATGCCTCAGCTCATAATAGCAGGGAGCATAATGATGCAAATGTGCTCAGCTTAGGGGCTGGTTTACTTGGTCCTAATCTAGTTAAACAGATTGTAACTACATTTTTAGAAACAAAATTTGGCGGTGGGCGACATGCTCGTCGGGTCGATAAGATCATGGAGATCGAAAAAAATCATGACATTAGTTAAAGAAGAAGAAGTAAAACATTTAGTAGAAATCATCACTCGGGAAGTCTTAATTGCACTTCAGGAGCAAAAGCAGACCGAAACGCTTGAAGAAGGTGAATACTGCACCGAGGAATGTGCAGAAGGGATTTGTGTCAAAACTTGCTTCAATCGAGCCGGTCAGGTAGTAGACGCGGGCGCCTCGCGCCTTACCTCCACGCTTGGTGGGATTCCGGAAGATCCAAATTTTGCCAACATGATCGACCATACGCTTTTAAAACCAGACGCAACTGAAGATCAGATTGCCCAGTTGTGTTATGAGGCCAGAAAATTTTCCTTTGCCTCTGTGTGTGTTAACCCGACTCATGTAAAATTGTGTGCTGACCTGCTTCAGGATACCAAAGTAAAAGTTTGTACAGTGATCGGTTTTCCCTTGGGAGCAACCGCACCTGAGGTAAAAGCATTTGAAACCCAGAACGCGATTCAGGATGGAGCGACGGAAATTGACATGGTGATCAATATTGGCGCATTGAAAGCGGAAGATTACACCCTGGTCGCACATGATATTCGCGAGGTTGTCCGAGTTGGTCATGCTGCGAACGCACTCGTAAAAGTGATCATTGAAACTGCCTTGCTGACGGAAGAGGAGAAGGTCAAGGCTTGCCTGCTTTCCAAGGAAGCCGGTGCTGATTTTGTCAAGACTTCAACTGGCTTCTCCGGGGGGGGAGCCACTGTGGAAGATATTTCATTGATGCGGCGAGTGGTTGGGCCTGGGATGGGTGTGAAAGCTTCTGGCGGGGTAAGCAATTTTGAGGACGCCCAAAGCATGGTAAAAGCCGGAGCGACCCGACTAGGTGCCAGCGCCGGCGTGAAGATTGTAAAAGGCTCGAAAAGCCAGAATGGACTTACTCCAAAGGTTGCTTCAGCCGATAAAGCTTATTAGGAAATTATGCGATGAAAATTGCCAGAATTGTAGGTTCCACTATCTCGACGATCAAAGATCCTAAGGTGGCCACGACCAAAATTTTGATTTGCCAGGAAACAGATCCTACCGGGAAAGTTTTTGGAAAACCCTATACGGCGATCGATCTCGTAGATGCAGGTACCGATGATCTGGTTTTGACCTGTCATGGTTCAGCGGCCAGACAAACAACTCTCACGAAAGATACGCCGGTCGACGCGGTGATCATGGCGGTCATTGATCATTTGGAATTGGATAAACAGGTCGTTTTCAGGAAATAGTTCTCCAGGAGAAAAGTATGCAGATAGCAAAAGTGATTGGAACCACGGTTTCAACAATCAAGGATCAAACACTTGGAGGAAGGAAACTGCTGATTCTTCGCCAGACCGATGTGGATGGGGTTCCTTATGGGAAACCGTATGTTGCTGTCGATACTCTTGATGCAGGTGTAGGAGACCTTGTGCTGACTGCGCACGGCTCCAGCGGACGGATGACGGAGTTGACCAAGAACAGACCTATCGATGCGGTGATCATGGCAGTTGTCGATCATTTAGAAATTCGCAATCAAGTCACCTATAGAAAAGAGTAAAGGACCAGGATAGGTAATGTCTGAACTTGATAAAGACTTAAGATCAATACAACAAGCCCGACAAATGGTAGTTGCCAGCCGCGAAGCGCAGAAGCAATGGGCTTTTGCTACTCAAGCTCAGGTGGATCGCGTTTGTGAGGCGATGGCAGATGCCGCTTATGGCGCGGCAGAACGTCTGGGTAGAATGGCCGCAGAAGAAACTGGTTTTGGTGTACCTGAACATAAAAAGATCAAGAACCAATTTGGTTCCAGGGTCGTCTGGGAAAGTATAAAAGACGTAAAAACCGTGGGTGTGATTCTGAACGATACTGAGAATAAAATGTACGAAATTGCCTGGCCGATGGGGGTGGTTGCGGCTTTGATCCCAAGCACAAATCCGACATCCACTGTGATGAATAAAATATTGA
>CALETL010000187.1 GCA_937920485.1 uncultured Phycisphaerae bacterium | reverse complement strand
GCTTGCCAAAAACCGAAGAAGCTGGTCTTGAACGGTGTTAAAATCTTCCCACTCAATGTAAGACCTAAAAGCGTCCACATTGACGGTGTCTGTGCCGTTAAATCTGGCATCGCTAGTATTTAACGCCCATAGGGGCATATTCACGATGCAAAACAAAAGAAGGTAAGCAAGTGATTTGTGTGCAAAACGTACAAACGGATTGTGTGCAAAAGTTTTCATTTTTTACCCCTCAAACATTTAATTAGGTTTCAATTTATATTTTTTGCGGTTTCTATATCCGCAGCAGAGTCTTCGTCATGGAGACATGTTTCAAAGAGATTACAGCTCTATTTTAGCTTTCTACAATTATACGCCACTGTTTCATTTTTTAAAGTAGTAAATTTGGTAAATATAGATTTTCACGTCCGCATTATAACAAATACTTAAATCAAAGTCAAGAAAAGAGTTAGTGACGGAAAGCCCTGCTTCACGGAGGTGCATAGAAATGTGTTTTTTAGTGTTTTATGGCATGGTTATATCGGACGTTTTGGGGCAAAAAATGGATTTTCTCCAATTTCTTAAGGTACAAAGATGTATTACTTTTTCCCTGTGATTTGCTCTTGTGCCATCCGTTTCCAGGCATCGGCTCCTTTTTCCAGAAAATAGCCGAAAGAATCATCCGCCGACAGCCTTGAGAGAAGCTCCTTTCGCTTTGATTTCGGGACCTGTTGGACGATACATTGGCGGGCCTCCTCCAGCAAATCCAGAAAGCTGCCGTGCTCTTCCGTTATCAGGTCTTCAAGCTTTCGCCTCAAATGTGCGGCATAGGCAGGGCACTTGCCATTGGTGCCGATGGCAATTTGCAGTTCACCACGCTGGATCACAGCAGGCACATAAAAATTACATAAATTCGGCACATCCACCACATTGCACAATATCCTCAACTGCTGACAGTCGCCGAAGATTTTCGTGTTTATCGCATTGTCATTCGTTGCGGCGATCACCAGAAAAGCGTCCTGTATATAGTCCTTCGAATAACTGTCCCGGATAATCTCAAAATTCAACTCTTTGCATGATTCCTCGAACGCCGCTTCGATTGCTGGGGCAACCACCCTCACATTAGCTCCGGCGGCGGCCAGAGACCTGGCTTTTCGCGCTGCAACGGCCCCCGCACCGACCAGAACGGCTTGTTTGTTCCTAAGTTCCAGATAGACGGGGTATTTTGGCATATATTCTCTCACATTCGACTGTCAATCTATTTTATAATGGTTCACTGAAAAGACAAGTGATAAACTGCTCCAATAATGTATCCTAAGCGATGTTGCGGGTCATTCTCAGATGGGTTATAATCGTTTCCGTGCTCAAGGGCCTATTATGAAACGTTAGGAAATGAATACTTGAAGGGTATGAACATGGCCAATGCTTCCACCATTTTGAAAACAGCTCGCCATAATCTCGAACAGACGGTTCGGCGGTTGAACCAGAGACAATCACCTCAGCATGCGCGATGCGGCAATGGACATCCCCGTCAAACATGTCGTTGAGGCAATCGAAGCAAGAGGCCTGCTGCCGTAACGACAAGCATTTCTTGAATCACTCGTTTCACTGATTCTGATCTAATATGGTGAATTCTTCGGTCTGGAACCGGACATTTATATTCCTAAATCGGTTTTTCGTCCGGTAATTCTCTTATTTTTTTAATTACAAAGAACCTGTTAATACCTTGACCGTAAAAACACCGATATACGTTTGTCAAGTGGAGTTTTATACTCTATATTTTACAAGGAAGAGCAAACCTCGCCTCCAAGGCAGCGTATTAAACTATGGGAAAGTGGTGTAAACGAGGATAACAACAGATGGATCAGAAACCGACAGTGGTACATGTAACTCATGAAGCGACAGGCAAGATCGGCGGGATTGGGGCAGTATTGGAGGGCATGTTCACCAGCCATGCTTACCAGTCCGAGGTCGCCAGAACGATATTAGTCAGCCCGTTATTTTCTGCCGAAGGCAATGCTGCCGACCGGCTGGGCGAAGGCGGCCAGGTACTGTATTCGTCTTTGGACGGAATGGTTCGCAGCAATTATCATCAGCATTTCCGCCGGATCGAAGACGACTTCGGCGTAGAGATCGTATATGGTCGAAGGCAGTTTACCGATCCCATGAACGGCGTGACCGGCCAGCCGGAAATTTTACTGATCGATGTAACCCGCATGGAAAAAGCACCTATCGATCAATTCAAGGGAGAATTGTTCCGGGAGTTCGGCATTCGCAGCGACCGCTACGAGTGGCTCTGGGATTTTGAACAGTGGGTTCGCCTTGCGGTGCCCGCTGTCGAGGCGCTAAAAGCCATCGGGGCGGCCGATCATGGCGCACCGACCATCATTGTTGCCCATGAATTTATGGGGATGCCGGCGGCGCTTGCGTCGATTCTGGATCCGCATGACTTCAAGACTGTCTTTTACGCTCATGAGGTTGCCCCCATGCGTAAGATTGTCGAAGAGCACACCGGCCACGATACGATGTTTTATAATGTACTGGACAAAGCACACCAGCAGGACCTTTATGTTAACGATGTCTTTGGCGACCAGACTCATTTTTTCAAATATGCCCTGGTCAATGCGGCCCGTTATTGTGACAACATCCTGGCTGTTGGCGACTGTGTGGTCGAAGAATTGAAGTTCCTGGCTCCGGAGTTTGGGGTTTCTGATATCGACCTGACCTATAACGGCATTCCGGCGTATGAAATTTCGCTCGCGGAAAAATACGAATCGCGCGAAAAGCTTCAAAAGTACTGCGATAATCTGCTGGGCTGGAAGCCGGACTTTGTGTTTACGCATGTCACCCGGCTGGTATCCAGTAAGGGTCTCTGGCGGGATCTGCGGGTTATGGAGCACATGGATCAGGAGTTTGGCACATTGGGCAAGACCGCTGTGCTGTTCGTTCTGAGTACCGAAACGCATCGCCGCAGGGAAACGGATATTCATCGCATGGAAACCGAATACAACTGGCCGGTGGCACACCGTGAGGGTATGCCCGATTTGTCCGGCGGCGAGGCGGCCTATTACGCCGGCGTGCAGGAGTTCAATGTCAAAAGCCGCAACATCAAGGTGATCTTTATTAACCAGTTTGGTTTCGATCAGCAGGCCTGCGGATACCGGATGCCTTCGGATATGGAGTTTATGGATATCCGCAAGGG
>CALETL010000186.1 GCA_937920485.1 uncultured Phycisphaerae bacterium | reverse complement strand
CGAACCCACCACGCTCCTGCTGCTAAGCATGGGTGGCCTACTAATCAGGAAACCCAAATAACACCTTCTTTTGCATACGAGGCTGGAAGTTGCCGCTTCCGATTTTTTATTGACCTGACTGTACGGACAGGTAAACTATCCAACATGGATTATATCATTAGACAAAACCAGACGGAGAATTAAAGGAGAAATGAAAATGGATAAACAGATCAGTATCATGCCCTGCCTTGACATGCAAAATGGCCGGGTCGTTAAAGGAGTTCATTTTGTCGACATTCAAGATGCAGGCGATCCCGTTGAGTGTGCGAAAGCCTATTGCCAGGCAGGAGCCGATGAGCTTGCGCTTCTGGATATAACCGCAACAATTGAAAATCGGCCAACGATGCTCGAAGTTGTCAAGAACGTCGCTGAAGTTACGACCATTCCGTTTACTGTTGGTGGTGGTATTTCAGATGTTGCTTCGGCAGCAGCGGTTTTAGAAGCCGGAGCCAACAAAATATCAACCAGCAGTGCCGCTTTTCGCAAGCCCGGTATCATCAAGGAAATGATAGCAGAATTTGGCCCGGAAAAGGTTACGGTTGCAATTGATGTAGATGCTAATGAGTCGATGCCATCCGGCTATGAAGTCTATATCGATGGCGGACGAACCCCGACAGGTGCCGATGCTGTAGAGTGGGCCAAAAAAGTCGATGGCTTCGGGATTCCTGTCATACTGCCAACCAGCAAAGCTGGAGATGGTGCCCAGACAGGATATGATCTTCCGGTTATCAAGGCAATGGCCAGCACCTGTTCTGCTTCAATCGTAGCATCGGGAGGAGCCGGAAAAATGGAACATTTCTATGACGCCGTGGAAGCGGGTGCAACGATTCTGCTTGCCGCTTCAGTATTTCATTTCCACATGATTGACATACCGGAATTAAAAAGCTACTTGCGAAATCAGGGTATAAGCGTCAAGTGAAGTATTAGTCGATAGCCTTTCGGCTCAAATGGAGAGAGCATTTTTTCATAAGATTGAGAGTATCAGAATCTAAGCTCTAAAATCCGTAAAAAAAGAGATGGTCTTAGATGTACGGTCTATGATTTCACAAACGGTAGAGATTGTCCCGCCTTTCCTGTTTCACAAATACCTGTAAATGTGTAGGGCTTGGAAATCTCAAGGCTTCGATTCGATGCTTCCTCTGCGATGTACAGCTCACATTCCCAAACAGTTTTATGTTCGAGATTAATGTAATCGCAGGTTTCAAGATTTGAACAGGTTGCACATATATCCATTTTTACGTTCTCTTGATGTGGTACAAATGTTGCATTTTGCATTCTTAAACCTCCTACGGTCAAAAGTCTAAAACCAAAATAAGATTATCTAATTCTCAATATTAGCACAACTTACAATGCATTGTCAATATAATATATTAATTTTTATTGATTTTTTCAGATATTTTAATCGTCCATGTTCAATACTTCTTTTGTCCACATCATAACAGCTAAAACCCGTGAAAAATGACACGTCCATACACGTACGGTCTGCGATCCCCAAAGCCCCGGAGATTGCTCCGTCCCCCTTTTTTTGTCGGATTTTCACGGAAAACTCTTTTTTAATGGACTCGGAAAAATCGGGTTTTATAAGGTTCTAATGTTAGATTATGACTTAAAAAAGCGTTTTTGTCGGGTTTTTTCTCTTGTAATTTCCCATGAGATTGGTAGACTATTGGCGCTTTTGGTTATTCAAAGGAACATGAGAGGCATAGACAGGAAATAAATTAAAATGGCGATTATAGTACAAAAATTTGGCGGAACATCGGTTGCGGACGCGGAAAAAATCCGCCGGGCTGCCAATCGTGCACTCAAGGCCCATCAGAAAGGCGATCAGATTGTCGTGGTTGCGTCGGCTCGCGGTAAGCAGACTGACCAACTTGTTGCCGATGCGATGGAGCTGAATCCCAATCCGCCCAAACGGGAGATGGATGTGCTTCTCAGTACCGGCGAGCAGCAGACCGTCTCGCTCATGGCTATGGCACTGGAGGCAATGGGGCAAAAAGCAATCAGTTTCACCGGCCAACAGGTCCAGATGATCACCGACGATGCTCACAGCAAGGCCCGTATTCAGAGCATCGGCGCTGAAAAGCTCAAAGAAAAGCTCGCCGACGGTTGCATCTGTATCGTTGCGGGTTTTCAGGGCGTTGACCCAAACGGTAATATTACCACACTCGGCCGCGGCGGTTCCGATACCAGTGCGGTCGCACTGGCTGCGGCGCTGGGTGCCGATTATTGCGAGATTTACACCGATGTTGATGGCATCTATACCGCCGACCCGCGCAAGTTCCCAAGTGCCGTTAAGATGGAGCAGATCAGTTATGATGAAATGCTTGAACTGGCCAGTCTCGGCGCCGGTGTCATGCACGGCCGAGCCATTGAGTTTGGCAAAAAATATAATGTCAAAATTCATGTTCGCAGCAGCATGAATGAAAATACAGGAACTATTATTACTCACGAGGTACCCCAAATGGAAGGCATTGTTGTTTCAGGCGCAACCTGTCAAAAAGACCTTGCGAAAATCGATCTTGTTTGCGTGGATCATAAACCGGGCAATGCGGCAAGTATTTTTGCGCATCTGGCATCGCATAAGGTCAGCGTGAATGATATTATTCAGACCGAAGTCAGTCCCGAAAAGGCGAACCTGTCGTTCACGATTTCCCGTTCCGATCTGGGTTCGGCCAAACAGGCGATTGATGAAATCCGTAAAAAGGTTTACTGCGAATCTGTCTTTATCCGTGAGGATATTGCCGAGGTGTCTGTTGTGGGTGTTGGTATGCGGTCGCATTGCGGCGTAGCGGAAAAAATGTTTAAAACGCTTGCCGAGAACAAGGTCAATATCGACTCCATTACGACCAGTGAAATTCGCATTAGCTGTTTGGTGAATCTGGAAGATGTTGATGCAGCCCTGACATCGGTCTGTGATGCATTCGAACTGGACAAACCCGCCGCTGAACGCGCCCAGCCATAATGTAACGCCGGCATCCTGCCGGCAGTTGCGAAGACCCGTAGAGCCTGCCCTGAGCGTAGTCGAATGGGGTCGGGATGTTCGTAGCCGGAGGTGTCAACCTCCGGAACAGATAGCTTCGATTTCAAAGAGCCTCGAAGGGGCGATATAGATACTTTACGATGACCAAAAAGCCCCGACATGCTATGAGTCGCACTCAGAGGAACGCCCTGATTGCGGCGTTCTTCTTTTTTTTGATGCCGGTACTGATGATGCTGGACCATCGGTATGGCGGCCACCTCCGCCACGTCATCGAGCAGAGCACCTATGCTGATGCCGATTTCCAGAAATACCATCGCAAAACCTTCACTGTTTTGGAAGTTATTGATGGCGACACCATCGACATCGACATACCTGACGGCAAGCATGAAGACACTCGCATCCGCCTGATAGGCGTGGATACGCCGGAAACCAAACATCCGACGGTTGGCCTGATGTATTACGGCCCGGAAGCGACGGAATACACCACCGCACAGGCGCTTGGCAAACAGGTCACGATTTTACTGGATCCCGCCGGAGACCAGCGCGACCGCTATGGGCGATTGCTGGCCTATGTCGTTTTGCCGGACGGCAGAGTGCTTAATGCCGAACTGATCAAAAACGGTTACGGCTATGCTTACCTGAGTTTCCCACACAGTGAGTTTGTGACCTACCAGTATCTCATGGAACAGGCCATCGCCGAGAAGATTGGCCTGTGGCAAAACGCCACCCGCGACGACCTGCCCAAATGGCTTCGCTCCAAACGCCCCGAACTGCTGCGATATAAAAACTAACTGCTGAGGGTAGCGTTTTTTTGTAGAAATTGGAGTTATGTGTTTCTTTGGGCTGGAAATACGGTTTTTGGGTGCATTTGTGATGCCAAGTTTGTCCGGTATGACACCCCTGGCCATCATTAATCTTACTGGTATTTAGCAGTAAGTTGGGGTATACTTTCGCCCATGATTATACGGGATGCGACAATTAGTGATGTGGCGAAGATCCACGAGTTGATCAACAGCTATGCGGAGGTGGACCGGATGCTGTTTGCCTCGATGGCGAATATTTATGAAAACCTGCAGATCTTCAAGGTGGCCGACGTTGACGGCGGGGTGGTCGGCTGCTGTGCATTGAAGGTGCTGTGGAAGGATCTGGCGGAGATCAAGTCTTTAGCGGTCGATCAGTCCCAATTCGGCAAAGGCATCGGCAGGGCACTGGTCGAAGGATGCATGGACAAGGCCCGGGCACTGGGTCTGAAAAAAATCTTTACGCTGACGCTGGAGCCGGAATTTTTTGAAAAGATCGGCTTTGTACAGGTGGAAAAGGACACACTTCCGATGAAGGTCTGGAGCGACTGCACCGAATGCCCCAAGCAGGATCACTGCGACGAAACCGCGATGGAATGTAAAATGTAAAAGGTAAAAGGTAAAAGGTAAAAAGTTAAATGTGAGTGGAGTGTATGGAAAAGAAAAGAGAAGGAGATTCAAGAGATGTTCGCAAAAGGGCTTATTATTTTTCGGTCAATCTACATTTAACTTATAACATTTAAGCTTCCCAGGACGGTATCGAGCCAGGTTTTGGCGATCCAGGCATGTGCCCAGGTGTAGGGGTGTACGGTATCGTCGGCCCATTCGTGAGCAGGGCGTTTGCTTTTCAAAGCCATATACACCGCATGGACCGGCACCAAGACCGCATCAAACTCTTTTGCCAGAACATGAACAATATCGATATAAGTATCCAGATCAGCCAGCATCGGATTGGCCGGGTCATCACAGAACATATATGGTTCCATCAGGATCAGTTGCGGATTACATTTATCTTTCAGTTGTGACAGTATCTGCCGGTAATTGTTTTCGTATTCGGCCGGGGGGACATGCCTTTTCTGCGATTCAGGAGTTTCGCCGTACTTACGCCACAGGTCGTTAATACCGATCATAACGCTGACGATATCGGGTTTCAAATCCAGGCAATCCTCTTTCCAGCGATCTCTCAAGTCGCGTGTACTGTCCCCGCTGATGCCGCGGTTTTGTATGTTAAGGTTTAAATGGGGCAGTTTTGCCAGCAGGAAATTGGCGGCAAAATGGACATACCCACACCCTAACGGGGCATAGGGGAATTCTCGCCGCTGACAGTCGGTAATACTGTCGCCGATGAACAAAAGCGTCTGATTTGTCGTAAAACTGATTCGTTTATGCATTTTTACTCCATTTGCCGATACTACTATTTTAGGGCGTATTGGACAACAGATTCGCGATGAAATCAATTAAATATGCTTATAAAATTCTGGTTTTGGTCGCTGTCGTGGGGGCGGGGGGCTTTGTGTGGCATCACTTTACCACGAATAAGACGATTGAGGATTTGCTGCAGGAGAATGAGCATCTCAAAACAGCGATTTCGAATCTGAGCAAGGAGGATCAGATCGGGTATGCGAAGGTGCTGTCGCAGGAAGAGCGGGAAGGGCAGGTTTATACAAAACTGCTGTTCGTAGAAACGGATCCGGAAGACTTTACGAAGCATCTTCTGCGGAAAGAGTATGAGGTGGCCGGAGATGTTGTCTTTTTTGATGCTTTAATGATCACATTTGATAACAAGCTTGTTATGGACGGCACCGAGCGGGCGATGTATCTTTGGCGGCGGGTGTATGGTGAAAAGCAACCGCCGGAAGAGGGGTTTCCGATCGAGACGGAAGGGCAGCCATCGCCGCGATATGCGCAGCTTTGCGAAAAGTTGTCGATCGAAGACGGGCAATTGTTCTGGGATGAGATTTGGAAGCTGTCCAATAATCCAAAGCGGCTGGAAAACCTTGGCATCAAGGCGGTTCTCGGTAAAGCGGTGTATCGTCCGCTTAAGCCGGGACTGGTTTATATTTTCAAGGTTTCCGGTACAGGAGCCATCAATTCAGAATTCGTCCCCGATTTATAGAGGGTGTTAAATGCGGCATGAAAAAGGTTTCATATAGAGTGGGATGTAAAGGTATCATTTTTGACTTGGATGGAACACTCCTTGATACACTCGGGGATTTAACCGCCTCGATGAATTACGGATTGTCCCGACTTGGGTGCCCAACCCGGCGTCGTGAAGAATGCCGCCGGATGATCGGAAACGGACTCACAAAGTTCGCTGAACGTGCCTTACCGGAAAACCGCAAGGATCTTCGCGATGAACTTCTGAAGATCATGGTTGCACATTACCAGCAGCACTGCCTGGTTGAAAAGGCTCCGTATAAAGGGATTTCGGATGTTGTTGAGGCCTTGCGGGACAAGGGGATTCGTTTGGCTGTGCTGACCAATAAGAATCAAAAGCCCGCTGAACTGATTATAAAACATTTTTGGGGTGAAGGCATCTTTGATCCGGTGGTCGGCATTTGTGAAGGACGCAAAGTCAAACCCGAACCGGAAAGCACACTGGAGATACTTGAGCAATGGCAATTGGACGCATCTGAAGTCATTTTCATCGGGGACAGCGAAGTTGATATCCAAACAGCTCATGCAGCGGGAGTGACCGGTGTTGGATGCGAGTGGGGATTTCGAGATAAAGAACAGCTTTTGGTCGCCGGGGCTAAAATCCTAATCCAAAAGCCGATACAAATCCTGGATTTTTTGCATTGAATTCTATTCCGGCCAATGGCCGGTGAAGACTTCGGTCGCCGGGCCGGTCATGTAGACGCAGTTGTCCTGCTGGCACCAGTAGAGTTCCAAATCTCCGCCGGGCAGGTGGGCGGTTACCTGATGCTGGCATCTTCCTGTTAGCACACTCGCTACGGCGCACGCGCATGCGCCTGTGCCGCAGGCCAGCGTGATGCCGCTGCCGCGTTCCCAAGTCTGCATGATGAATTCGTTTGCACTAACGGATTTGACGAAGTGGACGTTCACCCGTTCCGGGAACAGTTCGTGATGTTCGATCAGCGGGCCAATATGAGCAAGTTCAATATCGAGCAGATCCTCACAGAAAAAGACCGCGTGCGGGTTGCCCATGGATACACAGGTCATGGACAGTGTCTGGCCCTCGATGGCCAGTTCTTGGTCGATCACCGTTTCGGAGTCGGCGGCGACGGGAATTTGAGTGGCTTCCAGGATCGGCTGGCCCATGTTGACACAGACCCGATGGACGACGTCGTTTTCGTCGATGTCCAGTCCGAGCGTCAGGACGCCGCGGCCGGTTTCGATTTGCAGCGAAGACGGAAACGTGCCCAAGCCGGGAATGGAAAATTCGGTTTCAGTGCGTGCGAGATTGCGGTCATAGACGTATTTTGCGACGCAGCGGATACCGTTGCCGCACATTTCGGCCTCGGAGCCGTCTGCGTTGAACATCCGCATTTTGGCATCTGCGATCTCAGATGGGCTAATGAGGATCAGGCCGTCCGAGCCGATGCCAAAATGCCGGTTGCTGACCACAATGGCCAGATCCGACGGATTATCCACCGTTTCGCTGAAGCAATTAACATAAATATAGTCATTGCCCAGACCATGCATTTTTGTAAATTCCATATCGACTTTCCTCGTTTTTCGAGTTTACGGGGATTGATTCTATCCAAAATTGTTAGTTAATGCAAGATGAATTAGCCGTGATAAACCCGCTCAATCGTGTCGACCATGGTAGCCGGGGCGAATTTTTCGGTGACGGCGGTTTTTCCGTTTTGGCCGAGTTGATGCCGAAGCTCGGGATTTTCGAGAAGATTTTCGCAGGCCTCCGTCAGCTGGTTGATGTTTTCCGGTTCGATGAGAAAGCCGGTGTTTTCATTGACGACTTCTTTGGCGCCGTCGATGTCGAAGCTGACAACGGGCTTGCCGCACAGCATCGCCTGCGGCAGCACACGGGCCAGACCTTCTCGAAGAGAACAATGGACGAGGATATCCGAGGCATGGATCGCCAGCGGAATTTGTTCCGGCGGGACTAGGCCGGTAAACTTGAACCGCCCTTCCAATCCGGCAAATTGAATCTGATTTTTCAAGGGTTCAGCCAGAAGCCCATCGCCGACGAACAACCAATAGCAG
>CALETL010000185.1 GCA_937920485.1 uncultured Phycisphaerae bacterium | reverse complement strand
CATGGATAAACTCGAGCGCCTTTTGAATCCGTAACCAGACATCGTCAGATACCTTGTTACGATCTTCGAGCAGTAAATAATGTAACAGTGCATCGACAACAAAGCCCAAATACCAGAAAGATTGCTCCTGACTGCTGCCGTCTGAATTGATCTGCCGCATAATCTGTTGATGCAATATTGCTCTGGCTTTCTTGATCCAACGTCTGCCGTTTTTCCAATGTTCAAGTGCTTTTCCCAGCCAAAACAGCCCGACAGCTTCGACAATCAGATGATTTCCGGCAGATGAATGTGTCGAAAGTCGATTATCGATATAGTTTCCGGACGCGATGGCCAGTCCGGTAAAGTTTTTCCTCAACGCGGGACTCAGAGATTTCCCAAGCAAGCAGGCGGCCCAGTATACCGATATCCAGCGTAATGCCACCTCCATTGCTGCCAGATATCCTGGCCCGTGCAAAAACGGATTTTTTTCAGACCAATCTGAAACGAGCCGCTGGGCCAGCGCGGCATCGGATACAGCCATGGTGGGTAAAAACTGCAGGCGGTTTAATTCCCAGTTGAAACGGACATCACCGTGAAGATTCCCGGGGCGATAATTAATGCCGGCAAAATGGCGTCGCGGCCATTGTTTTGGACTGCCCCTGTCCGAAAAAAACCAATCCAGCGGCCGGGTCAGATCAAACTCAAACTCATAAACGCGATAATGCTTCCAGTCATGATTTACCAATATGCCCGGAAGTGCCCGATATTTTATATCAGGGGCTCCTTTGCTAAAACGGCCATACTGACATTTTGCTGGGTTTGAGAATTTGATTCGCGAATAGTTGATATATATTTGTTCACGTGTCCGTTTGAAAACTTCGGCCACGCTCATTTTTCTTAACCGGTTCAGATACCAGGTGGGTTTCAAATTGCCCTCGACTTAACTTCGTCTGCAAAAAAACGCATACGGATCTTAGTAAAGAAGCAACCAGATGTTATTGGAATCGTCTTTGTGCATTTTTTTTAAAACCGCAATATTAAGTTATAAAGGTAGAATTAAAGATACCGATCGATCAGTTCTTTGGTCTGTCTGATGTGCTGTTGGCTTGAAGCGCCGAAAACAATAGATTGGATTCCGGACTGGCGGGCTACATATTTGACTGCTTCTTCGGGCAGAACGGCCCCGGAGGCCAGGATGGACATAGCCATGGGTCTGAATTGTTTTTGACGCAATGTGGTCTCGTAGGATTCAGCATCAGGGTTCATAAAGTAACCCGCTTTATTGATGGCTGAACAGACAATTGGATTTTCGATACCGCAATCCAGAAGAAAGTCAACCAATCGTGGCATATTTAACGTCACAAAGCCGGGTTCAACGTGATATTTTTCCCTAATATAGTTTGTAAATTCCACAAAAACTGCTTTGATGCCGAATCCCAGAAGAAGATCGGTTACTATATTTTGCAAAAACATAACCTTAACATTTAAATCCTTGAAAATTTTCATTTCCATATCGATTAGCAATTGCATGACTTTAAGCATGTCCTTTTCAAATACGATGCTGCCGCCTTTCGATAAAATCCCCATTAAACCGGCCATTCCTGTACCTTTCAACATCATATCATTAAGGGCGCCGAACAATCCTTTTTCCGCAACGGCATTCGCATATTTGTGAGCATAAGGCATTGAAGGATAAAGATGCAGTTCGCTAAAGCGGGAAGCATTATTTCGAAAATGATCACAGATATCTTTTGCGCGATTGTGTGTATTGATCATAAATGCTCTGATCCCGGCATCATATGCCAGGTCAATTACTTCAGTGATGGCTTTCAGATCCCTGAATTTTTCTGATAATGCCTGCGCTTTTTCCTCCGACATATGATTAATACCGAAAAATTGGTTGTCTCCGAAAATAATTTTATCCAGCATCCCATCTGCTCCGTTTTTATTGGACTGATCCATCCGTATAAAATATCAGCATTTAGATCGGTTCAAAACCGCTAACTGTCGCGCTGCCAAAATTTCCATCGAGGCGCAGCAGAATTAATGTCTGCTCTTTTCTGTGTTTGCCTAGAATCCTGATGCTGCCGCCGCATGAATCCATTGGCATCCGCAATAATTCGCTGCATAATCATGTCTGTCTTAAATGCTTCTGAAAAACTCGACAGATTTTCCGCTGATCTTTTCTCGATGCGTTCAATAAAGTAGTCTAATTGACGCGTAAATTCATTTCCTCTTACATAAAACCGTACATTATCTGAAAAATCTGTAATATAGCGGGTATTCCAGCCCTTCCGAAATCCACTATGAGTATTGTCCGACCGCAGGTAAATCTTATAGGCATGCTTGTCTGCAATTATCTTCCCGAGAGTTCCAAATATGGTAATGATTTTGGTCGGCCGCCGAACACTTTCATCACTCCAATTAACCATTATACTACCGTTGAATCCGCGGTTATATGAAAACGTCGAGCATACCAAATCCTCTACCTGTGTAGAATAGATTTGCTGCAGAACACTTCCTGAGATCTGATCGGGCACACCGATTAAATACGTTACAAGATCAATGCAGTGGGAAGCAAATTCGTTCATGCATCCGCCACCGGTGTTCCTTTTGCTGCGCCACGTTCCCTTTGAGTCCTTAAGAACGGTAGCACCATACATCTCGGAACGAAAGCTCTTGATATCGCCAATGATACCCAACTCCAGAAGCCGTTTGACTTCAATAAATACGCTGTTGAACCGATTAACATATCCAACTTGATTTACCAGGGTCTTGTTTTGAACGGAATTTAGGATTTGGCTGCCCTCATCGGTGTTTAACA
>CALETL010000184.1 GCA_937920485.1 uncultured Phycisphaerae bacterium | reverse complement strand
TGCTCGAGGCGGCCGTTGCAGGCAAATCTGCGTCTGTCCTATATGAGAATTTATGGCCGGTGGATATTGTTGTACGGCTGCCTGAATATGTACGGCAGGGCCAGGAAACGCTTGAAGCCGTCTTGATCGCCAGTCCTTTGGGCTATAGTGTTCCTCTGTCAGAAGTGGCAAGCGTTGATCTGGTAGAAGCGCCGGCAAGAATAACGCGCGAAGATTCACGAAGGAAACTGATCGTTGAATGTAATGTGCGAGATAGAGATGTTGGTGGTTTTGTCCTGGAGGCACAGCAGAAGTTGGCTGAAATCGAACAGGAGTTACCCAGCGGTTATCGCCTGGTTTGGGGAGGCCAGTTTGAAAATATGCAGCGTGCGATGAAGCGTTTATCGATTGTTGTCCCCATCGTCCTTCTGTTGATTTTCGTTTTGTTGGTAAGTGCTCTGGGGTCGTTTCGCAGTGCAACACTGATCATGGTGAATTTGCCCTTTGCAGTCATTGGAGGCATTGCGGCAATGTATATCTTTGGAATCCATTTAAGCGTAGCAGCCACGATTGGTTTCATCGCGGTCTTAGGTGTAGCCGTGGAAGATGCACTGGTGCTGATTAGTTTTTGTGATCAGTTACGCAAAAAGGGCTTAAAGACTCTCGACGCCGTTTACAAAGCCTGTTTCTTAAGAGTGCGACCCCTGGTCATGACGACCATGACCACCTTATTGGGGCTATTGCCCATGCTTTATGCAACGGGTTCCGGGGCCGAGATACAAAAGCCTCTTGTCGTTGTCATATTTGGCGGCATGATCAGCTCATTAATACTTGAGTTGATCGTTCTTCCTGTTTTATACGTTTTGGTTAATCCCGAATAGATCACGGGTGTGATTTTGTGGCTGTGACAGCCGAAGAAGGGAATTGAACCCTCAACCCCAGCTTTACGAAAGCTGTGCTCTACCGTTGAGCTACCTCGGCATCGAAAAAATAAGACGATACCAAATTATAAAGATAACTTCCTTGCCTGTAAAGACTTTTTTTAGCAGGCAGGGCCCAGAGTCGGCAGATGCCCCGGCTGATAAATATTCCACTTAAATAACTATACAAAAAGGGTTATCTCTTTACAAAACCGGAATTTTAAGGTATATCAGGGATGTGAAAGCTTTCAAAGGAAGTAGCAGACGATGGTATTCAAATTAAATTACAAGAGGAAGGCATGAGCCTGAACCATTTCTTTGAACCCCGATCCATAGCTATCGTCGGTGCTTCCCGCAAAGAGGGCAAGGTTGGCTATGAAATCCTTGCCGGTCTGCTTAAGGCGGGATTTCCGGGTGATATCTTTCCTGTCAACCCAACCTCAGATGAAATACTGGGCCAAAAAGTATATCCGGACTTGAAATCAATCGGACAGGCTCCGGATTTGGCTGTCTTGGTGATTGCCGCAAAACATGTCCCTAAAGTTATGCAGGATTGTGTGGATTTGGGCATCAAGGCCGTGATCATCATTGCTTCGGGATTCAAGGAATCCGGAGCCAAGGGTGCAGAACTTGAAAAAACAGTCGTCCGTATTGCCAAAAACGCCGGCATCCGTATCATTGGGCCAAACTGCATTGGCTTAATGGTGCCCAAACAAAAATTAAACGCAAGCTTTGGAGGAGACTTGCCTGCGGCTGGTTCGATTGGTTATTTTTCTCAGTCCGGCTCATTGCTTGCCGCAATCGTGGATATGGTAGGGGGTACCCATCTGGGATTCAGCAAGTTGATCAGTATTGGCAATAAAGCCGATGTTGACGAGTTAACGATCATTCGAGCATTAGGAGAGGACCCGGACACCAAAGTCATTGCCGGTTATCTGGAAACAATCGCCGATGGCGATGCGTTTATTCGGCAAGCTGAGCGTATCAGTCGGGAAAAACCCATTCTGTTAATGAAGGCGGGCTTTACAGAGGCCGGAGCGCGTGCGGCGTCATCTCATACGGGTCGATTGGCAGGGGCCGAAAGTGCCTACGAATGTGTTTTTGAGCGCGCGGGAGTGATTCGTTGTGAGTCGATCAAAGATCAGCTCGATTTTGCACGAGCGTTTGCCTATCAGCCGTTACCCAAAGGGACGAAGGTTGCGGTGATCGCAAATGCGGGCGGTGCGGGTATTATGGCAACGGATGCGATTGAACGAACCGGTCTGGAGTTGGCGCAATTTGCACCTGAAACCAAGGATAAACTGACTTCGTCAGAAGAACTTTCCCGGGCGGCGAGCATTAATAACCCCATTGATCTGTTGGGGGATGCTTTGGTGAATCGCTATGAGTTTGCTCTAAGGACCGTGCTGGATGACCCCAATACCGATACTGTATTAATCCTGTTAAGTCCGCATGCGATGACTGAATGTGCAGAAACAGCCAGGGCCATCGTTCGTGTGGCGAATGAAAACGGTAACAAAAAACCCATCTTAGCTTGCTTTCTGGGAGCCGGCCGCGTGGCAGAGGCCGTTGCGATTCTTCGCGAAGGCATGATCCCGCCGTATGATTCGCCGGAAGATGCCGTCAAGGCAATTCGTGTCATGTGCCGGTATGCAACCTGGAAAAACAGACCCAAAAGAGTCGTGAAACTCTTTAATGTGAACCGGCGAAAAGTTGAACGTATTATCGAGCGGCACAGTCGGATGCAGCAGTGTGAAGTTGGTGAGATGGAGGCCAAGGAGATTTTGGAGGCATACGGTTTTGTAACTCCGCAGGGAGGTGTGGCGACAACGCCCGAACAAGCCGCTAATATTGCAAAGCAAATTGGTTATCCGGTGGTGCTGAAAATTTGGTCGCCGGATATCCTGCATAAGACAGAGGTCGGCGGTGTTAAAACCAATGTGAACAGTAAACAGGAAGTGGTCGATGTTTTTGACCTGATGATGTATCGCATCCCCAGGAAGGTGCCGGACGCAAACATTCTCGGCATTTGCGTCGAACAAATGTGTACGTCCGGACGAGAAGTTATTTTAGGGATGAATCGTGATCCTCGCTTTGGACCGCTGATGATGTTTGGTATGGGTGGTAAACTGGTGGAAGTGCTTGAGGATGTTGTCTTTTATCCTGCTCCGCTGACAGCCAATGAGGCGCGTGAAATGCTGGTCCGTACCAAAACCTATGACGTCTTAAAGGGAACTCCCAGCGAAACGGGTGTGGATATTGGCGCGATCGCCGAAGCATTGCAGCGATTATCTCAATTGGTGACGGAATTCCCTCAGATCAAAGAAATGGATATTAATCCATTTGTGGTTGGTCGGGAGGGAACAACTCCGATCGCTGTGGATGCGATGATGACACTTGAGCCGCGATAAAACCGCGCTATTTTATACAAACTATCGTTCGAGAGGACGGAACAATGAATACATTTGACTGGAAACAAAAGTACGATTACCTGATCAAATCATCCAAAGAAGCAATCAAGATGATAAAGCCGGGGGACAGCATCTTCATCGGTACTGGATGCGGGCAACCGCAACATTTGGTACATTCTCTTGTAGACCATGGTGACCATGTTTACGATGCTCATATTATTCAATTGCTGACGATGGGTGCGGCTCCTTATGCCTCAGAACAGTTTCGTGAAAAATTTAAGATGAACAGTTTTTTTATCGCTGAAAATGTGCGCGGGGCATTTCAGCAAGGCATCGGTGATTATACGCCTATTTTCCTGTCGGATATTCCACGTCAATTTGAAAGCGGCCGTATTGCACTGGATGTGGCGTTGATTTCTATAACGCCGCCGGATGTAAATGGTTTGTGCAGTTTAGGGGTGTCGGTTGACATTGTTAAATCTGCGGCTGCAAATGCGAAATATATCATCGCCCAGATTAACCAGAACATGCCCCGGACAATGGGCAGCAGTTTTATTCACGTTAACAAGATTGACGCAATGGTCCCATGTGATGAGCCGATGATTACCGTTGAACCCGATGCGCCAACTGATGTGCTTCGGTCTATCGGGCGGAATTTGGCACGGTTGGTTGAGGATGGCAGCACTATTGAGTGCGGTATTGGACGTATTCCGCAGGCCATGGCAGAGTTTCTGCACGACAAAAAGGAACTTGGCGTCCATACTGAGATGTTCGGCGACTGGATCATCGAACTGGTGGATTGCGGTGCGGTGACATGCTCTAAAAAAACGATCAATCATGGCAAGGTTGTTGCCAGTTTTTGCATGGGATCGCAAAAACTTTATGATTATATTGACAATAACCCTTTCTTTGAATTTCATCCGACTGAATATGTAAACGATCCATTCATCATTGCTCAGCATGATAAAATGGTGGGAATCAATGTCGGTCTGGAAATCGACCTAACGGGGCAAGTGTGTTCGGATTCGTTGGGCTATCGGTTTTACAGTGGTATCGGCGGACAGGTTGATTTTATCCGCGGATGTGCCCGGTCGCGGGGCGGAAAACCGATTATTGCAATGCCTTCGACAGCCAAAGATGACACCATTTCGCGAATTGTTCCTAAATTGACAGAAGGAGCTGGTGTGGTGACCACCCGCGGCGATGTGCATTATGTGGTGACTGAATATGGGATCGCGTATCTGCACGGGAAATCGATCCGTGAGCGTGTGCTCTCCCTGATCAATATCGCACATCCGAAATTCCGTAAAGAACTCATCCAGGCAGCTAAAGCTCAAGGGTATGTTCAGGCCGATCAGATTGAACTGGAATGGGACAAAGTCCGTTATCCCCAGGAACTGGAACGGTATGACACCGTTAAGGACGGGACAGAGATCTTCTTTCGGCCGGTTAAGCCGACGGATGAGTCGGCTCTTTCAGAAATGCTGTATTCGCTTTCGACCGATTCGGTGAAAAAACGCTATTTTACGCATACGACAACATTTCCACATAAAGACGTGCAGAAACTGACGAACATCGACTATGAGCAAAATCTGGCGTTTGTCGGCGTGGTACCCGGGGCGGAGGGGAACGAAGAGATCGTTGCGATTGCTCAGTATTTTCTGGATCCCAAAACGCAAGTTGCTGAGGTAGCATTTATCGTGCAGGACGAATGGCAGGATAGGGGCATGGGGGCTATGCTGTTAGATTATTTGACGCGAACAGCC
>CALETL010000183.1 GCA_937920485.1 uncultured Phycisphaerae bacterium | reverse complement strand
CATAAAAATAAACATTATCCGGGCTAACACGGCGAAACCCCGGCAGCATGGCCAGTTCGGCGAAAAGAATGTTCTGTGGCTTTGAATCAGACGGCTTTAGAGAAAAACTATAACCGCAGACCGATTCAAAAATAGAAGATTCACGCAAAGACCCGTATATAAACAGATTAACTGGCTTTTTATTCATGAAGATGTCCATTCCGGCATTATATCGTTTACGATCATAAGAAGTCAATGAACGATTCGGTTAACATGGGCATGTATAAATGTCAGGATTTCATAACAGATTGTGTCAGCTATGTCCGCCAGTGCGTACGCTGAGCAGGGTGAATCATGATCGTTGTCTAGCACGGTTACCATTTTCCCCAATTGGATGTCCGCAATGTCCGTCACATCCAAAATAACCTGATCCATGCAGACTCTGCCGATGACAGGAATGGCTTGATCTCCAATTTTCATTTTTGCGGTGTTTGAAAAACAGCGACGATAGCCGTCTGCGTAGCCCAGCGGAATAATCGCTGCAATGGTATCCCGTTGAGTCGTGTATGACTGACCATAGCTGACTGAATGACCGGCAGGAATTGTTTTGATCTGGGTAATGGGTGCCGTGAGTTTCATGACCGGGGTTAGTCGGACTGGCGGATTTTTCATCTGGCGGGAATAATAGCCATACATGGAGATGCCGCAGCGAACCATGTCATAATGGGCCTGTGGCATTTTTATTGTCGCGGCACTGTTTGCAGCATGGATCAGGAGGTTCTTGTTTTTCAGGTTGTGCTGGTCAAGAAAATGTTCGAAATTACTGTGCTGTTCGTATGCATAAGAAAGATCTTCTTCATCAGCCGTCGCGAAATGTGTATAAATGCCTGCCAATTCAAGAGTTGTGCAATCGGTGATTTGTTCCAGCAGTTGTCGGGCCAGTTCAGGCGGGATGCCGCAGCGTCCCATACCGGTTTCGATATTCAGATGAACCTTCAATGCAGAAGAGGTGTTTTTGACGGCTTCTTGAACGTATTTCAGAGAATCCAGCGATGCCAGCACGCAGTGGAATCCTTTTTGGGCACAAACCTGGATTTCTTCGATTGATTGCGATGGGTTCAGGGGCTCGAGAATAAAGATTGATTGTTGTTGTGTTATTGTGTGAATGTGCAATGCTTCATAAAATGTTGCAACCGCAAACATGTCCACATTGGCCTGCATGAGAATATTAACGATTTCGCTGATACCATGACCATACGCATTTGCTTTGATGACGGCGCAGAATTTGGTTTTGTCCGGACAAAGCCCCTTGAGTTTGCGCACATTGTTCAACAGATCCTGTGAAAAAATATGAGCTTGCAAATCAGGCCGAATAAATTGTTGTGCTCGATACGCTCTCATGATGATGTTCTTGAAATTTCTTTTCGTAGTTGGAAAAGTTCTTTAAATGCCCGCAAGATCACTTTCAGATTTGCACCCGTTTGCTGTCCCGCCATACGTGGATAGTGATGAACGCCGATCTGCGTAATAGTGTATCCTTTTCGCTGAGCCCGGGCCAGGATTTCGGTGTCAATTAAGGCACCAGTACTGTGCATCTCGATTCGATCAAAGATTTCACGTTTATAAAGCTTGAATGCGCAGTCAATATCTTTCAGTTTCAGGTCAAAAAGGAAGCCAACAAGTTTTGTCCAGCAAAAGGCGTTTATCTTTCTGAGCAGATTGTCCTGTCGGCTAATACGGTACCCACTGACAATGTCGTACTGCCGGATCAATGGAAGCAAATTCGGTAACTCACCGATATCGAACTGTCCGTCCCCGTCGGTATAAAAGACATATTCTTTTGTCGCGGCCCGAAAACCACTCTGAAGGGCAGCACCATATCCTTTATTCTGTGTGTGATGGATGACACGAACTGCCGGATATTCCTCTGCTAACTGGTTTGCTAATACGTCAGTGCCATCGGAACTACCGTCATTGACCAGAATAACTTCATGGTCACTGCATATTTTCTCCACAACCGAAACGGTTTTTTCCGTTAAGGAACGAATAGAATCTTTCTCGTTATAGCATGGGAAAAACACACTTAACGATGCAGCCAAATGGTTCTGCTTGTTATGGATGGACTCTTTCATCTTTTACCAACTATAATTTTGGCCGAGTGCCTTGGCTTCTTGCTTGAGTTCGACCATATATTTTTTATAAAGATCTTTATTTTCAGTGTCAAATTTTGCACAAGTTTGAGCTGCAACCTGAGCGCTGGCGATCCACAGTAAAGAACCGTGTTTTTTCATATATGCATCTTTATTTTTAATAAAATCATCCAGATACACTTTTAAATCATTTACGGCTTTATCCCGGAACATGGGCTGGCGGGTTAACCGCCCCATTGTAATTGCAACTGTCGGGAGCGGATATTCATCAAATGCGCCTTTTGTCAAACGATACAAATCCTTGTAGTGTTCAGAATTTTGTGTTTCCGTGATCACATTGGCAGTCGTTAAATTTTTCGAATACACATTCGGAAAAACAGCAGTTCCCTGTATGATATTATTTAACAATGTTTGGCCCTGTGGTGTGTCAGAATCGACAAGCAGATGCTGAGTGTTGTCAAGATAAGCGGTTTTCCAGTTTTTAGTTGTTTTCAATGCTTTCATGAAATTCTTATTTTCCTCGGCTTGGGGCATCAGAACAACCCAGACCTCGTTATCTTTAAGCTCAGAATCGAGCCATTGCCCGGCCTTCGTGAGGGTTTTTTTGTTTATTTTCTTTCTCTTTTGTAGTGTCCCACGAATAACAGGCCCGCCCGCATAGATATTTTGCCAACGTTGAAAATCATCATGGTTATAAGCGGCTTGTGCGCGTCCATCCATGAACAATTTTAAGGGGGTCTGGCCGGTTTCTGGATCCGGACTTTGTCCGAAGGCAATAGCGCCTCCTTCGGTCCAATAGTTAAAGACATGATCCTTAATGTTATTGTCATTGATGAACCGGCAGACATCAAAGGGTTTAAGATATGAGGCCGTCATCCGCATAAACACACTGTGATATTGGTTGTTTATTGGCCAGGGATCCAGGTAGATGCGTTTGTACTCCATTGTCCAGTATGTGCCGTAACCTATAATCAGCAAGATGATTGCCCCACGCGCAATCCATTGAACTATCGATGGTAGCATAACAGAGCGCAAGGGCTCCTCTTTTTTCCAGGACAAACGCGCACTGAACATCTGCCAGACCTGAAGGATCATCAGAAAAACGATTGGGGCCGCTGCTGAACCAGCAATAGCGATAAACCTGCGGGATCGGATTGCCATATAAAGAGATAAAAGTGAAATGACTAAAATTGCCAAATCGATTTTGGGCCATTCAAATGATCCAACGGGAATTTCCGGGGATTGATTTTTTCGCCCTCGTTTAGCGGTTGGTTGTGGTTTTAGAAGATGGGCTAAAAGCCAAAACAGCAGGACTGTAAGAGTTAGAATGCAGAGTACAGCAAACCCTTCTTCCTTGCCGACAGGATTTGGGACGTTGGAAGTTTTATCCATCCAGTCAAATGCCGGTTTCCACTCATTGACACGCCGCCACGATTCGGCATGCTTGCTGACACTGATTTCAAGGGTATGTGTCAGATTTGTCAGGTGGAAGGGATTGAATACGATCATGGCAATAAACGCAACGATGCCTGCGGCCATCGTATGATAAATACCTTTCAGTGGCAGGGCAATGAACCGATCTTTCTTAAGAGCCATTGCCAGAACCAATAGTGCTCCCAAGATGCAGATAAACACAAAGGACAACACTGCTGAGGTTATATGGGATGAGAAATAAGCGGGTAAGTTCTTCGGTGCTCCAACAAAAAAACGAAACACCAAACTCAGAAAAAAGATGATGCCGGCCAAAATGTGATAAAAATAGAAAACACCGGACTTAATATTCCGAAAAGATGTCAAAACGAGTGAAATAATTGCCAAAATTCCCCAGATAAAAAACATTTTATTGTAAACCAACGAAACTGTAGCAGGGTCATAGCCGAACACCTTTTGCGACATTAATTCAATGTTTCGAACGACTTCATCGGAACCTAGGTTATAGGCACTCTGCAACTGCCAATAATATTGTTCGATCATGCTCGCATAGCCGGAGATAAATTTATGGCTCATCAGATATAGAACCAGCCATAACCCGACAAATCCCAGACAAATACTCCATCGCCGTGGCAACCGCAGCAAAAGATGAATCCCGACAAAGGGAATCAGCATGATAAACGCAAAGAGATATCCACCGTGTACATTGGCCCAAAAGACGACTAACGGTATCAGCAGCCAGATCAAACGGTAGTTACGATAGGTTGTCAAAACGAGAATGAGAATATATGTCGGCACCAGCAGGTTGGAGTATCCCGCCGGCCGGATATCAAAAAACGTTCGTCCTACGACCATTGCCATACATGCCGCCGCCGCGGATAAAAAATCTCCCGCCCCCAAATTTTTTCCAACGGCATAAACGCAAAATACCGTTAAAATATAGATCACAAACTTCCAATATACCAGTGTGTTGTAATTATAACTGCCATCCTCACCAAACCAGGAAGCTAACTTATAAAAGATCAGGTGGGTCAGCCAGTTTTGATTGATCCATCCGGTCGGGTGCCATTTTTGAATCGTCTTCAGAGAAAACGGTTTACACAGTGCCTGTGTCCACCCCGGCCACTTCGCAATATCTTCCTCGGTCGGACCGGCATGATGCGAATTGAAACTAAACGGCTCCACCGTATCAACGCCGTGATTGGTGAAATGCCGACCACATGCCATTGCGACCCAGGTATCACCGGCTGCTACCATGTGGGTTGACGCATAAAATGCGAACAGCAGCATACCCGCAAAAAGGACAACCTTAAACCATTTATGTGCTTCTGTGTTTTGTGTTTGTGTCAGATCATTCATGAGTATATTTGTTTACTCCTTAAACCGTTTAATTGTTTGATTATTCCCATTTACAGGTTCAAGAAAATCCTTCTCGACAAGAAACAACCACTATTAAACCCTCCAGCCAAATGAAAATCAAGCAAAATGACAAAGAACATACTACTGGTTTTCTGTAAGACATTTTTTGGCATCAGGTTATAGACGATGCATGGAAGTAAAAGGAGCTCTGAACACTGCCGCATCACTCTGCATGGAGTTGTATAGTGAGAAATGGACGGATGAGTTAACAGCTTTTTGTGCAATGGCTTGCAATGAAAATATAAACGACACAATTCTGGACGAAATACATCTACTACCCCCAAGGGGACTCGAACCCCTGTTACCGGGATGAGAACCCGGCGTCCTAGGCCGCTAGACGATGGGGGCCTTTGGAATTTTCAATTGATTATTGTCAATTGTAGAATAATCCAAAAACAGATTCATAAAGAATCTGTTCTCGACAGTAGCGGCGGGTGGATTCGAACCACCGACCCTGGGCTTATGAATCCCATGCTCTAACCAACTGAGCTACGCCGCCAAAATCCTGAGTTTACCAAGACCGGATAGTTTATCCAAAAACTCTGCCATGACAAGAAAAATCTTGAATTTCAACTCAGTTTTCTCGGTTTTTCTTAGGCTCATCTTTGTATATGAAATGATTATTAAGTATTTTCCGGGTTATTTAGTGCCCAATTGAATCAAAATCGTGTTGTCAGCATTCGGCTCCGCCAAAAGCGAAGAGGAATTCAGATCGACGTCCTGGCTTTGGGTTGGATATCCCGGATGGGCAACTGAAAGTGTGTAGCTGCCTGACGGGGCTGCTAAAAAAGCCCCGCGTCCGGTAGATGATGTGGTAATAATGTCGCCTTCTCTGTTCAGCCAGACTTGTGATCCGGACAGAATAAGTCCCGTTTCATCTGCTACTACCACATAAAGCGGAGTAAAAGATTGCAACATTTCAGCCGGATCAATATCAAGCGTTGTCTCGATCTGATCCTGCAGATCGATCTGTGTGAATTCGACAAGCTGTCCGGCGACAAATGTTGCAAGACTATAAACATCAGTAGGAATGTTTGCGAGTTCATAAAAGCCATCGGCACTTGGTATGATGTTGATATGAATTTGTTGGTTTGCATTAGTCAAAAACAGATCGACAGGACTGGCGTTAAGTAAACGTCCTCTTAAGGTAGTGATTTCTGCCGGGATCGGTGACATCTCAATAACTTGATCTTCTGGACCGTCTGTTATTTCCACATCCTGCTGAATCCAGACGCCGTTGTCCAACCCAATCCTCATGACATAAGAGCCCGGCAGGACATTTTCAAAAAGAACAAAACCGTCTTTTTCAACGGCCCCCTGAATTTTCCCCAGATCATCTGATGCATCCATTGCATAGATAAGAAACGCTTCAGTCAGAGCCGTGAAGTTCGGTTCAACCGGATAATTCGTTGAAACCATGACGGTTTCAAGATTAAGGTTGGTATTATATGTTTCCTGCTGAGGCATTTCGATCATTGCCAGTCGACGGATCCGATTGTCAAGTCCTCTGTTCATGAGGTAATAAATGCCTGCCTGCACCCCGAGAAAAGAGAAATTTCCATTTGAATCTGTAACAATTTCCTGCCTGAAAGATGCTTGTGAAATATCAAGCGTAGCGCTTAAAAACAATCTTTGGTTGGCCAGCGCAGCACCATCAATTACAATCGTTCCCGATAAGGCGGGCTTGCCCCCGATATTTACAACACAGATCGTATCTTTGCCGCACCACACTGAGTGTGTAATTGATACGTATTCCTGTCCGCTGCCTTGTCCGGTTAAAAAAACGGCCCCCTCATACGTTTCTGAAAATTGAAACTGGCCCTTTGTGTTAGTTTGGATCGAAGCAATATTCCTGCCGGTTTTGATTCTGGAA
>CALETL010000182.1 GCA_937920485.1 uncultured Phycisphaerae bacterium | reverse complement strand
TTCATTTCCGTCATCATAACGAAAGATGAACTTTTCCGAACCTTTGTTCAAAACAAGTTGCTTTTTTATATGATTCATTTTTTCCGCCGGTAAAATTTTAATCCATAATTTATAAAACTTTTTAAACGGCGCCATCGAAGGCGAAGGCATCCGATGGACTCCTGTATTATCGACCGATAAATGAAAGTTCTTAAATAAAATCTTTGATTACAGACCATATAACGTAGAAAAAAATGGATAAGTCCCATAACAAGACAAGGTGGTGCGGTGAGAAATGAGCTGAAATCCGAAGAAATTAAAGCGGCTTGTAATATTTTTTTTGGCCTTTTTCTTCAGTTATGATTTTAGACAGGGCTTCGAGCTTGATAAGGGCTGGCTCGAGCTGTTCTTTTGACAATCCCAATCCGGCACACAGATCATCCAGCGAGCAGGGCCTTCGCCGGAGTGTTTCGAGGATGATGTTTAAATCTACCGTTTGTGTGGTGGCGCCGATGTGTCTGGAGAAATCGGCAATGATCTCGGCCTGTTCGCCAAGTTGGCTCGCGATACTGATAAGCCGTTTTGGTTCGACGCGCGCCGCCTCCGGATGCACGACCGGACGGACGGATGTATTGACCTGTATTTTGTCAGGCCTTATTTGCTCGATGCGTGTTTTCAGGTTTGATATCGCCTGTATTGTTGTGTTGACGCCTTCGCAGAAAAACACTTCCAACCAGATCTGGCCGGCGTATTCGGATCGCAGCCGGATAAGGCCATCAACAAACTGCTCGAAATCGAGATCGGGATGGGGGTGATTCATCTTTTGGAATGTTTCCGTATCTCCGGCGTCCAGAGAGGGCAGTACCACATCCGCTTTGCAGCAGTCGGCTCGCACATCGGGGCGGCTCAGGAGGGTTCCGTTTGTAATCACGGCGACCTGAATCTCTGTAACAGCCCTGATATCGCTTATTAATCTGCCCAAGCTGCTGTGCAGAGTTGGCTCGCCGGAACCGCTGATGGTAATGAAGTCCGCTTCCAGACCGCTGGCGATTTTGGTTTTCAGTTCTTTCAGGACAGCTTCGATGGGGGCGTATTCTTTTCGATCAAGGGTTTGCAGGGCGTCTTTTCCAAGCTGGCAGTAGATGCAATTCTGCGTGCAGGTCTTGAGCGGGACGATGTCCACGCCCAAGCTGCGGCCCAGACGACGGGAAGGCACCGGCCCGAACAGATATTGATACTTTAGCTCTGACATCAGGTACCCACGATATCATGTATTTTTTTACAGGTTTTTACGAGTTTCTGTACCTGAGACAGCGGCAGCATACAGGCGGCATCGCACAGGGCTTTGGACGGGTCGGGGTGGATTTCCATAAACAGGGCGTTAGCCCCCGCGGCGATAGCGGATTGTGCCAGCGTCGCGGCCAGTTCTGGGGTGCCACCGCTGGCGCTGCCGAGTCCGCCGGGATGCTGGGTGCTGTGTGTTACGTCAAAGACAACCGGACAGCCCAGGTTTTTCATCTCCGGGATGGCAGACATATCGTTGACCAGACGGTTATAGCCGAAAAAGGTGCCGCGTTCGCAGAGCAGAATCTTCTCATTGCCGGTCGAGCGAACCTTGTTGACGCAGTTTTTCATCTCTTCCGGACTGACAAACTGGCCCTTTTTGATATTGACAGGTTTGCCGGTGTTGCCGCAGGCTACGAGCAGATCTGTTTGGCGACATAAAAATGCCGGTATCTGCATTGCGTCTACTACTTCACCGACGGCAGCGGCCTGACTTGGCTCATGCACGTCTGTCAATACTGGGAGGCCGGTTTTTGTGCGGAGACGATCAAGAATCGCCAACCCCTTTTCCAAACCCGGGCCCCGAAAGCTGTCGATGCTGGTGCGGTTGGCCTTATCAAAGCTGGCCTTGAAGACACACTTGATGCCAGCCGATTTTTGTAAACCGACAAGAAACTCAGCGACTTCAAGACAGATATCCTCGCTTTCAATCACACACGGCCCGGCGATAAGAAAAAACTCACCGTCAGTCCCAACGTCAATATTTCCAATCTTAAAAGAATTCATATTTCCCCTTAATATTTGAATGCCTAACTAATCAAAACCTGTCAAAATGGCCACAATTTGATAATCCCCGGTTCGTAATACTGCCAACCCCAGGTATTATACCATGCTGCCCAGAAAGATACAATACTGACGACCAGCAATATAGTCCCTGCAATTCGCCGCCAGTAGATTGCGACAATAACTCCGGCGACGGCTTTGCCCACAATCCCTATCAAAGGCCCCAAAACAGGACCGGCAATGCGTGCGGCAATATTTATCGCCGGGTGCAATTCCGTATCCGTGCCATCGGCCAGCATAAAATGAATGGTGCTGATCCCATCTGCCAATAACGCGATGCTATAAAGAGCCAATACCCACTTATAAGAACTCCAGAATCCTTTGGAGTTTTGAATGAACCGTTCTTTGATTTTGTTCATATCAATTCAACTGTTCGGGATAGTGTTATCCGATTATGCGTTTGAGGCGTGTTCGCAGTCCCGCGGGTTTTGCTCCGGGCGGCACCAGAACCTGAATGGCCTGCGGGATGACTTTTATATTTGCCGGAAGCTGTGGCCCCGGGTCGCCGTCTACCTGGCAAAAGACCGTGCTGTCAACAGGAGTCACCTGGATGGATTTTCCCTGAGCATAGATTGCATTTTTGGATTTTGTGTGCCTTTTGAAAATGACATTGATCGAATGACCGATCAGATGTGCCTGGTCGTGGCAGCGAAAGATGCACACATCCAGCAGACCATCGCCGAAATCAGCATTCTTGCAAATGCTCAGCCCGATAGCGTAGCGGGAGGTATTGCCGACAAAAACCAGACCTCTGTCATTAAAAATTTCCTTGTCATCCACGACGACCCGAACAGCGGGAAAATCATGTTCCCAGAATGTACGCCAGATCGGCCAGAAATATGTCAGATGGCTGATGTGACCGGTTCGATTGTGACTGATCCGATCGATCACCGCACCGTCAAAACCAAACCCCGCGATAGACATAAAACACTGATCATTAACCATTCCAATATCCAGCGGTTTGATACAGCCGGCTTCAAATGCGTTGACCAGTGTATGCAGATGCAGATCGAAGCCCAGTTCGTTCGCCAGCAGATTTTCTGTGCCGCTGGGGACGGGCATGAATAATTTGTTTGTGCCTTCCAGACCGTGCAGGATCTCCCGCAGTGTTCCATCGCCTCCGGCGCCTATCACTAACGCACATTGATAGTCGACGGCAGCTTTGGTTGCGATTTCGCAGGCGTGTTCCAGCGACTTTGTAAACTCAATACGAACCTCAAAGCCCTTTTCGACCAGGTGGTCCTTGAACTGACTGACCAGCCACTTGCCGCTGCTGGCTCCGGACTTAGGATTAATGATATATTGGATATAGCCATCTTGTGGATTCATGTGTTATTCCTGTTTTAGTGCACGGACCATCATTGCCGCATAGCTTTCAGTGATATGCGGTTCGTTATGCAGATTCAGCTTTTCGAGG
>CALETL010000181.1 GCA_937920485.1 uncultured Phycisphaerae bacterium | reverse complement strand
GTCGGGAGCGGCGCGTTGTGTATAATGGCCGAGGGTGAATTCCAAAATCAACAGCGGGATACCAATACAGAACATTGCGATAATATAGGGGATTAAAAACGCGCCACCGCCATAGCTGTAAAGTTTGTATGGAAAGCCCCAGAGATTTCCCAGTCCAACCGCCGACCCGACTGCGGCCAGCACAAAGCCGCCGCGGGTTCCCCATGTCTCCCGTTGTTCTTCGAGTAGTTCCATCTTCTAAATATCAAAAAGTAAAGGTTAAATAGCAAAATTATGGAATCCGCCTTCAGCGGATGTTGAATTAAACAGGTTCCTTGGCTTCGCCTCGGAATGACAATTGTTTCTATGTATTTAATCCAAACAGGGCTAATGTGTCGCGTTCGACGATGCTGCGGAGTTTTTCGCGCGGCACCTGCGGAAGATTGGTATCGGCCAGCATTTTGTTAAAGCCCAACAATGTTTCGATGCAAATGGCCGGTTCGGCATAGGGGAAGCCGCTGCCGAAGAGCAACTTATCCATGACGCCGGCCTCATAGGCGCTGACGACGACGTTATAGTTTTGCCAAATCCGCTGCGGGTGAACGCTGAGGTCGGCATAGACGTTGGCGTGCTTGGCCAGCATGGACTGGGTTTGCCAGAAAAACGGCATTCCCATTCGTCCGATGATGATTTTCATGTCCGGGAAGGTCCGCGCCACTTCGTCGATCACCCACGGTTGGGCAAAATCCATCGCCGCGTCGGGCGAATATGGCGGGCAATTATGGAAATAAATGATCAGGCCCAATGCTTCGGCGGCTTCATAGAACCGCATGGCACGACTGTGTGCGGGATGGAACTTATTCTCACAACAATAGAGAACCGCACCGCACAGGCCGCGATCCAGTGTCAACGTTTTAACGGGTTTTTGATCAACGGCATCCTCAACGGGATTGAGATTGGCAAAGCCGCGGGCCTTTGGATTGGACGCAACGTAGTCGGCCAGCTCTTTATTCGTTGCGTCCCGGTCGGCTGACAGACCGGCCATGACGAAACAGCCGTCCAGCTTTTCGCACATTTCGGCATGTCCGGTTCGAACATCGCCACCGCCAGGACACTGTAAATGCGTATGACAGTCAACTATCATTTTTGTCGTTTAGACCTCAATAAATTCACATAATGCGGGTCATCAGTATATCAAGTGCGGACATGATAGTCCAGCACCTAAAAGCGTGTCAAGAAAAACCCGTTCGGAGAAACGGATAAATCTTGACTGAAATAGCACTCTTGACAGGGCACGGTCTGAAAACTACCATAGCATTAGACTTGGATTTTAATTTTAACGGAGCGATGTTATGGATTGTCCGGTGTGTAAGAATGCGATGATTGTTTTGGAGCTTGACGAGGTCGAGGTGGATTACTGCACCGAATGTGAGGGAATCTGGCTGGATGCGGGGGAACTGGAGCTTTTATTGGGGGACGCGGCCCGATCCGAGGCCTTGTTAAAATCATTTCAATCCGCAAATACACCTGAAAAGAAGCGAAAATGCCCGATTTGTCTGAAGAAGATGGATAAAGTGCTTGTTGGGGAGATAGAAGACAGGCGGGAACTCATCGACCGATGCGGCCGCAACCACGGCTTGTGGTTTGACCGGGGCGAACTGCAAAATGTGCTAAAACTGGGCAATTTCGACAGTGAAGGCCGGGTGCAGACCCTGCTTGGCGATTTGTTCTGCGCAGAGTCGGAAAACCCGCCACAGTAACGGCGTTTGAGCGTTTATATCAGCGAAAAGCTGTTAAAAAGGGCTTGGCGGCGCAGCTGAGCTAAGACATACAATGTCATAAAGGTCAGACAGAATAATGATAAGCCGAATGCCAGGTTGATTTTTGAGAGGAGCAAAATGAATCGCTGTCATCTTACATATAAATATTTGGTTGGTTTGTTGGCTGGCGTTTTGTTGTTTTCAGCCAATCCGGCCCTTGCATCACAGAGGCGCCTTGTCTATGAACATATTGATGTGCAGATGACGCTTAACAAGGATACGTCGGTCGATGTGATGGAAACGCAAAGGGTACGGCTAAGCGGTGACTGGAACGGTCTCTATCGCTATTACTCGTTGTACGGATGTGACGAGATTGAAATTATAGATGTTAGTGAGAACGATACAGCTTACAAAAAAGGCAGTGTCAGTCGTAAGGGCGGCTACATTGTTGAACAGGAAAAAGGTAAACTCAATGTCAAGTGGCGCAGCCGTAATGTAGCGGATCCACCCTATAGTGATACAATAACCACTTTTAAAATCCGCTATCGAATCAACGGAGCGATTGGCCAGTACCGCAAGCGCGATGTGCTTTATTGGAAACCACTGATGCGAGATTGCGAGTACCGCATTGATGAAGCCACTGTAACGCTGATTCTTCCAGAAGCAATCGAACCGGAGCAGAGCGAGATCATTTTCTACAGTGAGGTCCTTGGGGCAAAATGGAATGTTGACCAACAAGATAAACGACGGGTTCATTTCAGCGGCCAAAGGATCGACCGTAAAGATAAATTCGAGATAAAAGTATCCTTACCAAAGGGATTGCTGCAAAACTACAGCAGTACGGCGAATACCTACACCTTTCATATCAAGCCCTGGATTTTTCCGGTGGGTGCAGGGGTAACGGTGCTTATTTTGTTAGTCCTCTGGTTTATGGTCGGCAGAGATCCGGCACCTATCCCGCAGCAAGTTTACGATATCGATACTTTTAATATTAGTCCCGGGTTGGCCGGGCTGATGATCGATGCGGTCTGTGTGCCCAGGTCCTCGCCGAGCCCG
>CALETL010000180.1 GCA_937920485.1 uncultured Phycisphaerae bacterium | reverse complement strand
CAGATTCTTGTCTTCTTTTTTTTCAGATGGAGCCGGATAGTACTGTGCCCGCGGAAACTTCAGCCATGGACCGTTTTCGGCTTCGGTCGGTATGGGTCGTACAATCGCGGCGAAGTACTTGTTTGTTAGCGCTGACCAGATCAAATCGCTCTCGGCGTTTTTGCCTTTAACTTTGAATGCTTCGGCATCATTCTTTTTAATCTTTTTCTGCATTGCTGCGACATCAAGGGCTTCAACAGCAATATCGCTACCTTCGCCAGACTGGTACGCCGCCTTGATCTTGCGTGCATCCTGCCGAACACCCTCGCGTTCCATTCCGCCGGGGCCCTGCATCTGCATCAGCACCTTGATCGGATCACCGGAAAGATTCTCGACGGCGATATCGCAGGCCAGATCATAACTGCCGGGTTGGACGCGGTATATCTTAATAACTTTTAGCATTTCATTGCCACTATTGGCATCTTTTAGGGTCGCTTCAAAACGGGCTTGGTCTTTTGCGTCCGTTTCAACGAGCTTCCAGTTGAGCTTGTTCAGTGGAAACGCCTTGGTGTCGAATTGTTCGGCATGTGCCGGAGCGACTTTCAGGGCGGTGTTGGCCAATGAATCAACCTCTTTTCCGCTGGTGCCGAAGGGCTGTAATATAGATAACGGAGAAAGTACTTTTGACTCATCTGAAGCATCCTCGCTGAGCGCTTCGGTACTGGTTGCTTCTCCTCTGGCCTTGAACTCACTTGAAATGAGGTGTCGAACTGCGGCCCCTTTGCTTGTCAGTACGACCATAAACTTATATTTTTCCGGGCCCTCGCTCCGTTCAAGTTCGGGGTACAGGGCACCTAACTTGATCGTTTGCTCTTCAATATTGGCTGCCGAAAGATGAGGGTACTTTACAGGTGCGTTAGAAATCGTCTCCGTAGCTATTTCTGCAGGAACGGCGGCGGGCGCTGCATCCAGCTCGTTCAGTTCGCCGGCCAGCGGGACTACCCTGCCGAGCAATGCCCTGGTCTGCTGCGGGTGGTGTACCACTGCATCCACAATCAACCATCCGCAAAATAACGTAAATACCGCTAAAACCGTAATCCCTACTGTTTTCATTTTCATTGACTTAATGCCTTTATTTTAAAGCTTATTCTGCCCTTTCAGGGCGTTCTATCTTATGGTGTGCCTTGATTCCCAGGGCGTTGCCCCGGGCTAAGTTATGTTGGCCTTTCAGGCCGTTACCGTCCGTCGGCGAGTCGGTCGCCTTCGAAATTATCCAGTTCCGGTATGTCATAAATTTTCTGTGCGGCGGCCTTAAAGTCATATTCCAGCCGCACGAAGTTTACATTGTTGTCATCAATGTAGACATAACTGGCTCGATTGTCGCGGTCGCGCGGCTGCCCTACCGATCCAACATTGATGATTGCTTTTTCGTCCGGAATGATCGGATAGGCCCCTCCCAGTTCATCGGGCGAATAAAAATCCGGGTCTTCAAGAAAAACGCCCGGCAAATGTGTGTGCCCGACAAAGCAAATATGCTTGACCCGTTCAAACAAACCGGTCATCTTACCTGTTGTTGTGTAGACGTCATCCGGAAAAACGTATTCATTAATCGGTCGCCGAGGAGAGGCGTGTACAAAATCCAGCGACGCATCGACATCGCCCATTTTTGAGTCGAGGGTCCATCGCATTTTCTGGTTGCCCAAATAACGCCAGCGTTTATCGCTCTTTTCGTGGTCCGGTTCTTCCTCAAGCACTTTACGTGTCCAGTAGGTCGCAGCTTCGGCACCGGAGTTGAAATTGGTCGGCTCGTACATCGCGGCGTAGTCATGGTTGCCTTGGACGCAATTCTTCGTTTTTTTAATAACCAGATCCAGGCACTCTTTTGGGTTGGCCGCATAGCCCACAATATCGCCCAGGCAGTAGGTCGTCTCAATGCCTCGGTTCTCAATATCGTCCAGCACAACCGTCAGGGCCTCTAAATTTGAATGAATGTCGCTGATAATCGCAAACATATATATAACCTGTAATTACAATTAGAGTTACATCTAAACTATGATAAGCTCTCAGAAACGCTCTATATAACACAAACACCCCCGCTTTTCCATGAAAATTCCGTATGTCGAAATCCTAAATCCTAAACAATGCAAGATGCTAATAATCTAAATATTTTAAACGAACACCTATTCATTTCTTATAGCACATGAAATGCCCGTAAGCGATTATATAAAAAAAAGATACGATTTAAAACGGGCTGTTCGTCTCAGCCATTACCGCTTGCAGGCAATCCATGCCGGCGGGGGTGATATTGTGTTTGTGGCGGTATTTGGCGACCGCTCCGGCGGCCAGCGGTCCCGCCGCGGCCGGGCAGATCAACTCCACACCATCCCCGCCGAGCCAGCTTCCACGCAGCAGCGTAAACGACAACATCATAAATGACATCTTTTCAACATCACCGATTTCAAGGTAATCAATATCAAATGGCAAAACACCACGCAGTGACGTGTATGCTTTCGGGCCATAGAGCCCCAGCATTGCCGTCTGGGTAGTGACGTCGGAAGTTATCACGATTCCGTTTGATGACGATTCAATCGCCGACAAAATCGCTTCGGTCATTGTTGGTTGGGTTAGCAAGAAAAAATCACCGTTGGTACACGCAATTCGGCATACAATGTCTTGTTTGTCAGGTGTCTTTGTTTTGGCCCAAACCCAGCTATCAGTAGTAATAGAGCCACTTTTTTCTGTAAATAAAGTATTTAGAACATCCTTGACGCCCGGGCCTTTAACCTGAATTCTGCCAAAACTGCACAGGTCCACTACGGCACAATGGCCGTTCAATGCGGCGATTTCGGCATCAGTGTTTCCAAAATCAGCCGGAAGCGACCAGCCGTCATAATTACTAAAACGGGCTCCTAACTGTTGATGCACAGCTTCAAAGGGACTTGACAGCATGAGATTACCTTTTATCAAATAATTACAGATTAATTAATAAGGGCGGACAGCATAGCAGAATCTCCATGGCGCGCCAATGCCTGGATTGGCAATTGACCGGTTTACAGCAGCGATCGTGTTGTAGGCAGAGCGCTAAGAAACCTCTTCTGAAGCCAAGCCCATTCTTTCTGTAAGTCGATCGAACTCATCGATTGAATAGTAATCGATAATAATGCGTCCTCGGTGGCCGCGTTTGTTGGGCTTGATATTGACCTTTGTTCCAAGAATCGACTGTAATCGGCTCTCTAAATCGACAATATGGGCCTGTTTTTCTTTCTTTATGGTTTCGGCTTCGGGCTTTTTCACAAGATGCTTTCTTACGAGTCGTTCGACTTCACGAACACTCAGACGCCCTGCCAATGCTCGGTTTGCCAGCTTCTTCCGCAAATCATCCGAAGGCAGTGCCAGTATCGCCCTGGCGTGGCCCATGCTGAGTTGACCGTCCGATAACATAGATTTGATTTCTTCGGGTAAATCCAACAGTCTTATATGGTTAGCGATGACCGTCCGATCCTCGCCAAGCCGCTTCGCCGCATCGGTCTGGGTTAAATTAAAATTATTAATGAAACTCTGGTACGCTTTCGCCCTTTCGATCGGGTTCAGATCGGACCGGTGTATGTTCTCGACCAGTGCCAACTCCAGCATCTCATCGTCCGTTGCTTGCCTTTCAAGGACCGGAACCGTCTCAAGCCCTGCCAGGCACGCAGCTCTGAACCGTCGCTCCCCTGCTATGATTTCATAGCCGTCGGAGTCCTTTCGGACGATGATAGGCTGTATGATGCCGTTTTCTCTGATGGATGCGCTGAGGTCAGCAAGCTGCTGCTCGTCCCATTCTGTCCTTGGTTGATAAGGATTAGGCCGTATCCGGCTGACGTGAAGCTCGTTTTGGGATTGTTCAAGCTTTGTATCAGCGGGGAACCGGACATCTCCGATAGTGTCTTCCGGCATCTGTTTTTTTGCTGACATAGGCCCAAGAAGTGCTTCCAAACCGCGTCCAAGGTGGGGTTTTTTTGCTTTTTTAGTTCCAGTCATGACTGCCTCCATGCATAAAAAGTAACTTCCTTAAATATCATCGTTCTGTTTATACAGAATTGATGACAAAAAACAAAGAAAAAATCGACTATTTGGAAAAAAGGTGTTTCACGTGAAACATCTACAGTAGGCGGGAACAAAAAAAGGACTGTTTCACGTGAAACAGTCCTTTGAAAAAATGCAAAGAAATTGGTTATTCGTTGAGATTTGTCATTTTTGGAACCCCATACATTTGAGAGACCTGCATATTGGCGAGGTTTAATTCCTGTTTTGGGATAATGACGACAGGAGAGTCCATCTCGAAGCTGATTTCAATGTCTTCGGTTTCGCCCAATTCATCAATGATGCGGACAACATCACCGATAGAGGAGATCTTTGTGCCATTGACAGAATCGACGACCATCCCTGATAATTGCTGGTAGCCGAGGTTCATTTCTACCGGAAGAACATAGCTTAAAATAACAATTTCTTGTCGTTCGTCCGATGGCTTAAAAGACTTGTCTCTATAGTACGAGTAAAGGTGAGGGGGAGATTTTCCTCTCCAATCACCGCCTCGCATAGCCAAATAATCGCGGGTCAGCCGTTGTATAATAAAGCCGCCAACAACAGTATATTCTGGCTGTTTCCCGTATATATAACGCGGAATAAGCATTTTATCGGACTCTATGCCTTTGGCTTCTACGTCAATGGTAATGACTTTCCCGTCTCTAAAGAGTTCAAATTTCATTGTGTCTCCGGCGGGGGTCTGCAGCAGCAAGTGATGAAAAGAGATGCGCTTGTAATCCGGATGATCATATCGGCCGTAAGGATTTAGCTGATGGCCGTTAATCAACAAAATCACATCGGCCTTTTTTAATTCGCTGCTTCCGGTACCGATCGTGTAAACGGAACTAACATAGGTCCCATGTTTTATTTCCTCGGGCATTTTAAGATAGCGTCGCATTGCAGGATCCAGCAGAGCATACGTCTTGAATCCCGGTGCAGCAAAACCTTTGTAACCATCTTTTTCAGATAGACTTAGGAACCTATTAATGGACTCTGACGGGATGATTCCGGAGTCAGAGTCAGAGCCCCAGCAAGCCATGCCGATGATGTCTTTGCCTTCGCAGCAGACTTCGCCGTCACCATAGGGCCGCGATACATTTGTTGCATAATATGTCAGATTCTTAACAAATGAAACGTATGAGTTCTGCATCTCCGCACGGTCAAGGGTTGAGCGCGCGGTGGTTAAATGATCGCTGGACGAAAGCCAGTAGGTTGTAAGTTGTTTGCCTTTCGGATACGATTCCGTAAATGAAAGGGGGGTCAAAGGGCCATCCATCGCATCCTTGTCCAGCTCAAGCAGACATAGATTTTTTTCATAATCAACAATTTTCACCTTTGTTGGAATATAGGTATTGCTTCCGTAACGTCTTGCCTGTAAAAAACTTGCATTCATGGCATTTTCTGCCGTTGACAGCACTTCATAAGGTCCGACTGCGCATCCATACCCGCTTTCTTTTGATATTGGGTTCTGTTTCCATGGTTGCGCAAGACTGTAGGAGCTGCTGGAGACTTCCAGATAGACTAACGATTCCTTCATTTTTTCAGTGAGGTCGATAGAATCACCAAAGCAACTACATACAAAAATAAAACTGGTTATTAAAATGATACTTCTAAAAAAGAAAGCCGTTTTCATTTTCAGGGGTCTCCACAGGAACTTGATATTTTTGTAAAATAAAACCATTATTCATTTTTGCTGTCTCAGCGTCAATGACCATCGGGGCATCGTTGTTGATGAATTTGACAATACAAAAGCCGTCCTCATCTTTTTTGAAGGCTTCGTCAAGATCAGCTAACTCATTTATAGAAATACCGTTAACGCTTTCAACGGCCTGGTTCTTGTAGCCCCCTAAGTAGGCATTGACCTCGTCCGGAAGGATCTCCGAAAGAACAACATACTCTTTTCTGTCAGGATCCTTATTTAGCTGATTCGAGTCAAAGAACAAATATCGCAGGGGGAATGGAATATCGGTTACCCAACTGTTTCCCCATCTTTCAAGAAAATTTCTGTTTAGCTGCACAAAAGTCAGGCCAGCATAAACACGATAGTCCGGTTTGGTGTCGTACTGCCTGTTCCACGGCAGGACCTGTTCGTTGGGTCCAATAATGAAATCCTGTTGTGTTTTCTGCCCGTCGCGGTAGAAAGTAATTGTGACTGTTTCGCCGATCTGCTTGCGATCCAGGGTCTCGGTCAAATCCAGTGAGAGGTCATAAATCTGGACGCGACCATCATTATCAACATTGAAATCGTCGATTTTTGTCAAAACATCGCTTGTTTGAAGGATCCCGTAAGCAGTGCTGTTAATCCGGACGTCGGTGATCACGATGCCATCTTCGGAATCCGGTATCTTAAGGTGATTTTTGTAGAAGGGGTTGTGAAGACCGTGAAAAAGCGAGATCCCCAACCTACTAAAGCCATCATACTTGCCGTCTTCGATATCTTTTAGGAAGTGTGAGATCACTGTTGTTGGAATCATGAAACCGATATTGTCCGCGACTGTCAGGCCCTGAAAAGCGACTCCGACCACTTTGCCGTCCTGTAAGACAGGCCCGCCGGAATTTCCGGGGTTGATTGCGGCGTCGGTTTGCACGACCAAATGCTGCGATGCCTGGCTGTGGCTGTAAACATTTGTTTCTAAACGAGATACAACACCTTCAGTGATGGAAATTTGACGGCCGCCCATCGGAAAACCACAGGTCTGCACGGTCGAATTAATCTGTGGCAGTGTCCCGAAAGCGAGCGGCTCAGTGTCCACAAAAAACTCGGGGTCATCAACCGTGACTAATGCCAGATCGCAGTCATGGCCGACGAACTGGACTTTTGCGGGATAGCGCTTGGCCAGGTTTTGTTTTTTGACCTCAAGATAGCGTAGATTAGCCACATTATGGGCATTTGTCAGAATCCGATTGCCTTCAATGATAAAGCCGGAACCAGACCCGCCCCCCATCTGGCCTTTTTTCCATGGCGTTGCAAAGTCATATTCCTGGTTCACCGCCAGGATCATAACCACAGACTTTTCATACGTTTCTGACTGTTCAGCATAACACAGACTCATCGGCAGGGGGGTCGTTGCAAGAATTAACAGCACAAAAAAACAGTATTTTTTGTCTGTGAAATTCCGTAACCATTTACTAAATAACATGTTACCTCCTGTTCATTGATGGCGGCAACCAGCTTTGGCCACCTGTTAAATATTGTGGTTCTTATTCAAAATCATAGTGTTTTCTGACGGGTTGTTTAACATTCCAGATGCATTTGAGCCCTGTCGGCAATTCGACATAGTCTCCTTTGCCGAATGAGACGGACTCGCCGGAAGGGGGCATATCTCTAACTTCAACGCTTCCGTCAATAATCAGGCATTTTTCTGTTTGTGTGTACTCCCACTCAAATTCGCTTGTCTCACAGGACCATGTGGGCCAGTTTTTACAGGAAACCGATTCCTGTTCAGTGGCTTTACGAACAGTAATGTCTTGTACGGTTGGCATAAAACTTCTCCTTTCCTTTTGATTACAAAAATGAATTACCCCTAATATACTGACAGTATGCCAATTTTGCTCGAAGTATTTTCTTAAAAAATAGTTTAAGAACACCTTCTGGAAACTTGCCTGCTCTGTGGTATGATATCCCCGATTATATTTCCATTCAACAAGGAATATTATGCAAAAAGAACAACTTGATGCTTTCAGGCGATGGTTTACAGAATATGTAGCGACCTTTTATACAGCGGGGGATGATTTCCTGAACCAAAATATCCAGTTGAAGGAATGTCATACGCATCGGGTGTGCAATGAGATGCGTCAATTGGCCACAGTGTTGAAGCTGGACAGCAATGACTTAATCATAACTGAGACCATTGCGCTGCTTCATGATGTGGGGCGGTTTCCGCAATTTAAACAGTACCGCACATACAAAGATCAGATCAGCGAAAACCATTGCCTGCTGGCATTGAAGGTATTGGCCGAATATAATTTATTGGCTGGCTTGCCGGACGATGAACGAATGATCATTGAAAAGGCCATCGAGTTTCACGGGGTTAAGGAACTGCCCCAATTGGGAGAACGGCCGATGCATTTTGCCAAACTGATTCGCGACGCCGATAAAATCGATATTTTTGAGTTACTGGTTAACAATTACCGGATGCTTGCCGAGGAACCGGAAAAGTTTACGTGGGAGCTGGAGTTTCCTGATACGCCGGAATGCAGCCCGGAAATTATTGATGCACTGCTCAATCAACAGTTGATTCATTATGATCATATTAAAACCATCAATGATGCCAAACTGCTCCAGCTCGGCTGGGTGTACGATGTCTATTTTGACTGGTCGTTGAAACAAATCTATGACCGCGGCTACCTTCGCGATATCATTAAACTGCTGCCGAAAACAAAAGAAGTAAGACGAGCAACAGAGTGTATTTTGGAATATACACAAAAAAGGATAGAGGAATATAAATGAAGGAAAAGAAAATAATTTTAAGAACATGCCTTGGCTTTTTGTTTTTATTGGTTGTTGCAGTTTCTGTTTACGTCTATTATTGCTACCAAGTAACATTCCGAGGAGGTGAACTGAAGGGATTGGCAACAGCTTTAATGTCTTATGCTGATGATAATAATGGTTGCCTTCCCGATGCAACTAAATGGTGCGATGTATTAATTGAGGAAGATTGGCTTTATCCCGAATATGTTGTTAATGGCCAAGTCAAACATGCTATGAATATCAATGCAAGTGGCATGAAAGTACATGAATTACCTGAAGATATGGTATTGTTGTTTGAAGCAAAGGGCCCTAAAAATCTTTCAGGAGGGCCGGAATTAATTAAGACTCAAAAGTATCGATGGCCGGGCCATGCCGTTCAGTTTGGTTATACAGTAGATTACATAAGATTTTACAAAAAAGACGAAATAGATAACTTGAGATGGAAGCCTTGAAATAATATAGGAGTTACGTTTGGAACCATTACAGCTTTGTATTATTTGGTATATTGTATTTGTCTTTTCGGTGGTGCTGCATGAAGCGGCACATGCGTTTGCGGGGTATTGGTTTGGTGACCATACGGCGATGCATCACGGCTTGACGACGTTGAACCCAGTGCCGCATATTCAGCGCAGTCCGATCGGCATGGTGATTGTGCCGCTGCTGTCGTTTGTATCTGGCGGCTGGATGATCGGCTGGGCCAGCACGCCGTATGATCCGTACTGGGCACAGGCGCATCCCAAACAGGCCGCCTTGAAAACACTGGCCGGCCCGGCAGTCAATCTGACTCTTATGTTAATCGCAGGTGTTCTTATTCACATTGGTATCTCGGCGGGCATCTTCCAGGCCCCTGAAAGATTAGGCGACTTTATAACCGTTGTCGAGGCATCCGGCGATGGATCGCTTAAGGGGCTGGCGGTGCTGGTCAGCATCCTGTTTACGCTGAACCTGGTTTTACTGATCTTCAACCTGATTCCGGTTCCGCCGTTGGATGGCACGGCGATCGGTGAGTTTGTCTTCAAGGGAGAGATGCTTTACAAATACCGGCAGCTCATGTCGCATCCCAGCTTGCGGATTTTTGGCATTTTTATCGCGTGGGCGGTTATGAGTAAAATTTATCCCCCCATCCATATCACCGTCCTGATGGGACTCTACCTGATTCGCGGAATTCATTATTATTAAAAATCAAGCATTCATTTTCCGATTGATGCGTTGCCGAAAGGGCGGTTTCGTGGTACACTGACGCTTCGGTTATGGAATTCAGGAAATAAGACAATGCGTACACGGAAGTTAGGCAATACGGATTTAGAGTTGACGGCGATCGGCCTGGGCACCTGGGCCATTGGCGGCCCGTGGCAGTTCGGCTGGGGGCCGCAGGATGATGCGGACTCCATTCGCACGATCCTGACCGCCATCGACGCGGGCATCAACTGGATCGACACCGCCCCGATTTACGGCTGCGGGCACTCCGAATACATCGTCGGGCTGGCCCTGCGGGAAATGAGCGAAAAGCCGCTGGTCGCGACCAAATGTTCACTGCTGTGGAATGACAAACGCGAAAAGTACAGTTGTCTTGACCGCGACAGCATTATTGCCGAGTGCGAAGACAGCTTACGGCGGCTGGGCATTGAAACCATCGACCTGTACCAGATGCACTGGCCCGTACCGGATGAGCAGATTGAAGAAGGGTGGGAGACGATGGCAAAACTGGCGCAGCAGGGCAAGGTACGGTACATTGGTGTGTCGAATTTCACAGTCTCTCAGCTTGAACGCGTCAGTAAATTACATCCGGTAGCCAGTTTGCAGCCGCCGTACAGTATGCTCCGTCGGGATATCGAAAATAACCTGCTCGACTATTGCGGCAAGAACAATATCGGCGTCGTGGCATACAGCCCCATGCAAAAAGGTCTGTTAACCGGAAAATTCAGCGTCGAACATATAAAAACATTAGCTCCGGACGATCACCGCTTGCGTGACCCGAACTTTTCCGGCGAAAAATTTGATAAGAATCTGGCGATCGTGGACAAACTGAAATCCATTGCCGACCGCCGCGGCAAAACCGTCGCCCAGCTTGCGATTGCCTGGGTGTTGCGAAAAGAAGAAGTCACCGCCGCCATTGTCGGGGCACGAAAGCAAAAACAAATCGAAGAAACTGTTCAGGCGGGCGACTGGGTGCTGAGCGAAGAAGATGTTGCTAATATTGAATTAATATTATCTTAGCTAAGGGACTTAAGATGACTAATGATACGGATGGCTTAAAACCTCGCAGGACGGCTGTTTCTTTTTGGCCGTTTACACTATGGATCCTCCCATTTATTATCGTGTACGCTCTGGGACACTGGGAGCTTCAAAAATGGTGTGGACGGGAAGTTCTCGAGCAGATCGCATTACCGCTTGTGCTGGTATCGGTTGTCAGTTATGGGCTGCTTGCCTGGCGCAGAGGTAATGAGTTGGCCAAGGTCTTGTTTGTTCTCAGTGTTGGGTTTTTCTGCAGGGAATGGCATTTTGCCGGGACCAGTAAAGGTATCTATGTGCTGATCGCGATTGTTGCCGGCTGGAGTGTTTATCGCCGCAAGCGAATCACGGCTTTAATTAAGGATACGCCGGTTGAGATATGGCTATGGGCGGCATGCTTATGTTATGTATTGTCTCAGGTGATCGCGCGTCGAGCCTTTGGCTCAGATCACTTGAATATCTTACCAATGGAAGAACAATATAATGTTGAATTTGAAGAAACAATGGAAACCTTGGCGCATTTGATGCTGGCAGTGACCAGTTTGGTTGCGTGGCGGCAGTTTGACGCTAAAAAAGAAGATACAAATTAACAAAGCATTGTATCCGTAAAGTCAAAAAGGGATTTAAGATGGCAAAAGACACAATAAATTACACAAGTCCATTGGTCCAGCGGAATGCTTCGCCGGAAATGGCGGCATTGTTTGGTGCGGACAAGAAGTTTTCGACGTGGCGGCGTTTGTGGCTGGGACTGGCACGGGCTGAGCAGAAGCTGGGGTTGGATATCAAGAACGTCCAGATCAAGGAGATGGAAAAGCATCTGGACGACATTGATTACAAAAAAGCTGCTAAATATGAAAAGAAGTTCCGGCACGATGTGATGGCCCATGTGCATACCTTTGGCGATGTTGCTCCCAAAGCCGCGCCGATTATTCATCTCGGTGCGACGAGCTGCTATGTCGGCGACAATGCGGATTTGATTATCATGCGCGAAGGTCTGGAGTTGCTGAGCGGCAAACTTGCGGCGGTCATCGACCGATTGGCGAAGTTTGCAAAGCAATATCGTGCTATGCCTACATTGGGTTTTACGCATTATCAGCCCGCTCAATTAACCACCGTCGGCAAGCGGGCGACGCTGTGGTGCTATGACTATGCGATGGATTTGACCGAACTCGAAAAACGCATCGAGACCATGCCGTTCCGTGGTGTGAAGGGAACAACCGGCACACAGGCGTCGTTTCTTGCATTATTCAACGGCAACCACAATAAGGTCAAGCGGCTGGATGAAATGGTCGCCAAGGCATTCGGCTTTAAGAATCGCTGTGCGGTGACAGGGCAGACCTATCCGCGCAAGATCGATAAGATGGTTGTGGATGTGTTGGCATCAATCGCGCACTCGGCACACAAGATGTGTAATGATATTCGGTTGCTGGCGAACCTCAAAGAGATCGAGGAGCCATTTGAGAAATCGCAGATCGGTTCATCGGCGATGGCGTACAAACGCAACCCGATGCGGTGCGAACGCACGACGGGACTGGCGCGTCTGGTGATGTCGCTGGCATCCAGTCCGGCGATGACCGC